>JAHIEB010000082.1 GCA_018894075.1 Patescibacteria group bacterium
TAGGGGATGGGATTTTGAATAATATAGAGAGGGATGAAAATGTTTTGGTTATAACTGACGGAAACAACAATGACGGAAAGCTTTTGGGCGATGTAATGCTGCTTGCATCATCCCTTAATACAACTGTAAGCACAATTAGCATGGAGCCAATAAGAAGCGATGTAGGGGTTGAGATTTTTGGGGCAAGTGAGGCTATAAGGGATACAGAAGAAGCTTTTATTGTAGAAGTAAACAATATAGGGGAGAATATACCTTACACCTTAGAGGTTAAGTTTGATGAGGAAATTGTTATTGCAAAAAGTGATGATAAAAGCAACACCTTTACTTTAAATAAAAAGCTTTCAGAAGGATACCATAAAATTTCTGCTGAGCTTCTGAATGTTGGAGAGAATGATTATTTCAGGCAAAACAACAAATATTACAAAACAGTTAAGGTTGTTCCAAGGCCAAGAATTTTATTTGTCTCAGAGAAAAGCTCTCCTTTGGCATCTGACTTAGGAAATATTTATGATTTAACAACTTTAAACACAATACCAAGCGACTTAAGCAGTTATCTGGCAGTTATTTTAAATGATATTCCATCAACTAAATTTTTGCCATATATAAACCCTTTAAGCAACTATGTTTCTGATGGAAATGGCTTGTTTGTTATTGGGGGGCAAAATTCCTATGATAGGGGCTCATACAAGGGAACAATGATAGAGACTTTGCTGCCGATTAAAGTTGGGGCAGGAGAGGAGTCAGAGAAAAGCGATGTGTATATTGTGATTGTTATTGACATATCTCATGGAACAGCAGAATATGTCAATGTTGAAAAAGCCCAGGCAGTCAGTGTAATTGACAGCCTGGACAAAAAGAATAATGTAGGGGTAATAGCTTTTAACACAGTACCCTACAAAGTTGCTGATATAAAGCCGTTAAGTGAGAATAAAAAAGAGGTTATAGATAAAGTCTCAAGGCTGCTTTTTGACGGACAGTCATTTTTTAATCTTGGGCTGGATGCTGGAAATAAAATGCTGAGGAATGTAGCCGGAGGCAAGAACATAATTCTTATTACAGACGGCAAAACAACATATAATAAGCTGATGAGCGATACAAAGGAGTCTGCGCTGCAGGCAAGCGCAAGGGGCATAAAAGTTTATGTTGTGGGTGTAGGGGAAAATAGGAACGATGAATTTCTTACCAGTGTTGCAACTTTAGGGGAAGGCATTTATTTTCCTGTTGATGCTTCCAACAAATTAAAGATACTGTTTGGAGAGCCGGAGAGCAAAGATGACAAAGAATACCTTAACAAGCTTGTCTTGCTGGATACGACGCATTTCATAACATTTAACCAAAGCCTTGATGTTGTTGTGAGCGGCTATAATTATATCATACCAAAGCCAGCTTCAAGAATGTTAATAACCACAAATAAAAACATTCCAATAATGGTTGCATGGCGCTTTGGCCTGGGAAGAGTTATCAGCATGGCAACTGATGACGGGAGCAAATGGAATGGGGAGTTTTTAAGCAAAGAAAACTCAAAAATCCTGACAAAAACTGTAAACTGGGCTATTGGGGACCTGACAAGAAAAAAGAATTTTGATGTCAGCATTAAGGATACAACACTTGACAGCCCCCTGATCATAAGCGTTGTTTCAGGTACTTTGCCGCAGCATGAAGATCTTATTTTTGTAAAATCAGATGTTAATTTTTATAATGCTAAATTTGACCCAACAAGAACCGGATTTTACAATTTTTTAGGAGCTGATGCGGCAGCCAACTACAAAGATGAATTCAGGGAATTGGGAATCAATGAAGAGTTTCTGGCGCTTGTTGAGCAAACAGACGGAAAAGTTTTTGACAAAGAGGATATTGACGGCATATTGGAGTTTGTAAATGAGAAATCAAAAAGGATAAAGGTGGACACAACAGAGTATAAATGGCCATTTTTGCTTGCAGCGTTAATCTTGTTTTTAGGAGAAATAGGGTTAAGGAGGATATGGGAAAATAAAGGATATAGGTGAAAAAGTACAATGGAAAAAATACAATATCAAAAATACAATAATAAAGAGTTCATTTTTAAAAAACAATAATAAAAAAATTTAATAATAAAAATCAATAAAAAAATAATCATTTAAAATAAAAAACATCATTAACTACGCAAAGCCATTGATTATTTATCAATAAAAAAATAATTCCATTAAAATAAAAAACAATGATTAAAAATTTCAATAAAAACAACAATTAATAATAAAATTTCATGAATAATGACATTAAGTGAAACATAAAATAATGAATCAACAAATAATTTGGAATCAAAGAAAATAAAAGTTAATGAAAATAAAATTTCAATGCAAAAAATAAAAATGAGGTAATGTTAAAATGACATTTATGAAAAAGGACGTAAATTTTGGATTGCTGGTCTTGATAATCGCGTCTATAATCCTGTTTAGCGGGTTTAGCGTCTATTACCAGACTACTTTTAAGGATGTTTCATTGGAATATAAGGAAAAGTTAGAGCAGTTAAGCAAGGTAACAACAGAATTATCTACTCAAAAGCAGGCGTTAAATGAGACATACAGCCTGAGAATTAAAGCAGAGCAGGACAAGAAAACACTTGACTCCAGATATAATGAAGTAAGGGA
>JAHIEB010000029.1 GCA_018894075.1 Patescibacteria group bacterium
AAAAATGCATCGGTTGCGGAGCTTGCGTGGCTTGCTGTCCGCAATGTTTTCATTTAGAAGACGACGGCAAGTCAGCCCTTATTAAGGGGCAGAGGCAGGAAAATGGAAATGATGAGCAGGTGGTTGATGATTTAGCCTGCGCAAAAGAGGCATCAGACGGCTGTCCAGCTCAATGCATCCAAATTTTATGATTACACTCATTGCGAAAATTAGGGAAAAAACAGAAAGCAGCCCGTTGCTTATTCCTGCGGTAGTTTATGGGAATAAGATAAAGAATGTAAGTCTTTTTGTAAATACCGAAGAATTCAAGAAAGTTTTTTCTGAGACAGGAGAAAGTTCCTTGGTTTCTCTGCAGATCGAGGGCGAGAAAGAGCCAAGGGCTGTTTTGATCCATGAGATTCAACAAGATTATGTGACAGGCAAGTTTACTCACATCGATTTCTTTCAGGCCTCTCTTACAGAGGAGGTGGAGGTTGAGGTGCCTTTGGTATTTGAAGGAATATCCCTTGCTATTAAGGATTTAGGGGGAACCTTGGTCAGAGAGATTCATGAGATTGAAGTTAAGGCCTTGGCGCAAGACCTGCCTCACGATATTAAGGTTGATATTTCAGGCTTAAACACTTTCGACGATGAAATTACAGTTAAAGATCTAAACCTGCCCAAAGGAGTTAGAGCCCTTAAGGGACCTAACGAAATCGTGGCTAAAGTCGTGGCTCCGTCTAAAATAGAGGAAGAGCTGAAGACCCCGATTGAAGAAGACGTAGAGTCTGTTGAGAAAATTGAGAAGGAAAAGAAAGAGGAGGAAGTTGTCCCTTCTGCAGAATAACCCGGGATTGCCTGGGTTTTTTGTAATGTGCTATAATTATAAGAGATGAAAAAGATTCTCGGCTTAGTTTTATTCCTATCTCTTCTATTCAGCTATGTTTCTGCTGAAGACTTAACAGTTGTATGCAGGCAGATTTCTGAAAGCGCCAATGCATGCGCTAATATGACGGGTCAGGATTGCAAAGCTCTCCTCGAAAAATGTGCGGATTTTTACGACCAAGAGACAAAACGAATCTCTGAAGACCTGACTAAAACAGCGCAAGAAAAAAAGACCCTTCAAAATCAGGTCACTTCCTTGAAAAAAAAGGTGCAGAGTCTAGAATCTCAAATCTATCAGGGGAGTGTTATAATCAAAGATTTAGCCTTACAGATTACAGAGACATCTTCTTCAATAGATAAGATTACCTTGCAGATAAAAGAATCAAAGTATCAGATATCTTCTGTTTTGAGGTCTATTTACGAAGAGGACCAAAAGTCGCAGGTTGAGATTCTTTTAGAAGGGGACTTGTCTGATTTTTTTACCAATATGGCCCAGCTTGGAGGGTTGAATGAAAAATTGGGCGACCTTCTTAAGAATACAGAGGACCTTAAAGTTTACCTGCAAGGCCAGAAAGATAAAATGGATTCCGAAAAAGAACAGACAGAAAGGGCGGTCAAGCTTCAAACCCTGCAGAAAAAAGAATCCGAAAGCAATAAAAAAGAGCAGGAGAATCTTTTAAAGCTGACAGAGGTGCAGTATCAGGAGCAGTTAACAGAAAAGCAGAACACAGAGCAGAAAGCAGCTACCATCAGAGCCAGAATCTTTGACTTAATCGGAGTCTCAAAAGCGCCGACCTTTGGAGAAGCCTATGAGATAGCAAAATATGTTTCCAATGTCACTGGAGTAAGACCGGCTTTTCTGTTGGCTATCTTAACGCAGGAGTCAAATATAGGGAAGAACGTCGGCCAATGTTATGTCACTAATTTCTCAACAGGAGCCGGAGTTAATACAAAAGGAAAGGCCCAGTCAAGGGTGATGAATCCGAAGTATACAGCCCAATTCGTTTCATTGACAACGGCACTGGGTATGGATCCTGCTAAAACCCCTGTTTCCTGCTGGATCCCCTTATATTCGAAAGGCTTACCTTATGGATGGGGGGGAGCTATGGGCCCGGCCCAGTTTACTGCCTCAACCTGGAATTTATATAAAGACAAGGTTTCGGCTGTGACAGGAAGGACCGCAAATCCGTGGAATATAAATGACGCCTTTTTAGCTGCCGGTCTTTTATTAAAAGACAACGGAGCCTCTTCAAACGAGTTTAATGCCGCAATGAGATATTTTTCCGGCGGTTCCTGGCCAAAGTCAGAAGAGTTTTACGGGAGATCGGTTTTGGCGCTGGCCTCTGGATACGAGAAAGATATTGCCGCTCTGAGATAGATAGTTATTTCTCCAGCTTTTTAAAGGCTCTGACTATGGGGTCCATCTTTCCATTTAATATGGATTCAATGCCGTGCCATGATTTTCCTATTCTGTGGTCGGTAATTCTGTCTTGCGGGAAGTTATAGGTCCTCATCTTTTCTGCTCTTTTTGCCCAGCCGATCTGTTCATTTCTGGCACCCCCGACTTTAGAGGATTGTTCTGCCTGTTTTCTCTCTAACAATCTTGCAGCTAAGATAGCCATTGCGGTTTCTCTATTTTGGAGCTGGTTTCTTTCTGCTTGGGACGTCACAACGATTCCGGAAGGAATATGCCTGATTCTAATGGCGCTTTCTGTCTTATTGACATATTGGCCTCCTGCCCCAGAGGACTTATATGTGCCTATTTCTAGCTCTGATGGGCTTATATTTATCTCTGTTTTTTTCGGTTTTTTTAAGACAGCAACTGTGGCGGTTGATGTATGGACCCTGCCCTGCTTTTCAGTTCTCGGAATTCGTTGAACCCTATGTACCCCACCCTCGTTTCGCATCACTTTAAAAACCTCCGGGCCGTGAAGCTCAAACACAATCTCCTTATATCCTCCCAGGGAATTATGGTTGGAATCCAAAACCTTCTGGCCCCAGCCTTGTGCTTGGGCATATTTTGAATACATTCTGAAAAGATCGCGCGCAAACAAGGAGGATTCGTCTCCTCCTGTACCAGCACGGATCTCAATGAGTATTTCCTCTGCTTCCATATTTTTCCTTAATATATCACGGCTACTTGATTTTGGAAAGAATGTTTGGTATCATTTATAGTATGAAAAAAGATATTCACCCAAAATACTATAAGAATGCCAAGGTAAATTGTGCCTGCGGTAATTCTTTTACTCTTGGATCAACTAAAGAGTTTATTGAAACTGAAATCTGTTCATCCTGCCACCCACTGTATACGGGTAAAGAGAAGGTAATTGACACCTTAGGACAGGTCCAGAAGTTTAAAGCAAGATTAGCCAAGAAAACTAAGAAAAAGTAATTATGCCCCATAATTTCGACATCCAAGAAATGGAAAAGGCGGGCGTGCAGTCCGGCCACAGAGTTTCAAATCTTCATCCAAAAATGAAGCCATATATCGCAGGCTCTAAGGGTTCGGTCAGCTTGATATCTCTTGAGAAGACAGCCGAGTTGCTTGGTTTGGCTCTGGCTTTCCTTGAAAAGACAATTGCAGGTGGCAAGGAGGTGGTGCTGGTCGGAACAAAGGTTCCTATTAAGAGTATTGTTGCAGAGACGGCTAAAGAATGCGGATTGCCTTATGTTAATGAAAGATGGCTTGGAGGAACATTTACCAACTTTGACACGATTCTTAAAAGGATAAATCGCTTTAAGGACCTTGAAAAAGAGAAAGAAACAGGAGGATTAGAAAAGTATACTAAGAAAGAGAGAATAGGCTTTGATAAGGAAATCAAAGCCCTGCAAATTAAATTTGAAGGACTAAAGAATCTAAGCAAACTTCCAGAGGCGGTCTTTGTCTTTGATATGAGAAAAGACGGATTAGCTGCTACCGAAGCTAAAAAAAGGGGGATTAAGGTTGTAGCTGTGGTTGACACCAATATCAATCCTGATTTGGCTGATTTTCCAATCCCAGCTAATGATGACGCGATTTCCTCCATTAAATATATATTAATGAAGTTTGCCGAGGTGGCAAAAAAAGCTAAGCAGGATTTTGAAGCGAAAATCAAGGAATAATTATGGTTTCCATTGATCACATAAAACAATTAAGAGAAGAGACCGGAGTCTCGCCGACTGACTGTAAAAAAGCCCTGGAAGAAGCAAGGGGTGATTTTAAAAAGGCAAAAGATCTTTTAAGAATCAGAGGTCAGGCAGTGGCGAATAAAAAAGTAAGCAGAGAGACAAGTAGGGGATTGGTTGATGCCTACATTCACCCTAACGCCAAAACAGGGGTTTTATTAGACATCCGATGCGAGTCAGACTTTGTGGCTAAGTCTGTGGAGTTTAAAACCCTATCGCATGAAATATGCCTCCAGATTGCAGCTATGAAGCCCTTATTTATCAAAGAGGACGACATACCCGAAGAGTTCGTGGATGGGGAGAAGAAAATCTATCAGGAGCAGGTAAAGGATTCAGGCAAGCCGAAAAACATTGTTGACCAGATAGTGGAAGGCAAATTGAATAAATACAAGCAGAGCGTCTGTCTGCTTGCACAGCCCTGGATTAAAGATGACTCTTTAAGTATAAAAAACTTAATTGAGCAGGCCATAGGCAAGATTGGAGAGAACATTGAGGTTAAGAAGTTCTCTAGGTTTGAAATCTAATGGCAGAACTAATTGCTTTATTAATTTTCCTCGTATCTCTTCTGGGCCTTATTCACATCCTCCACAAAAAGGCCCCCATTTTAGCTCAAATGCCCGATATTCACGAAGGTATGCTGAACGAGGGGGTATTTGAGAGATGGGTAAAGAAGATTAAAGACATTCAATTTGACAAGCTCGTCTTTTTGAAAGCTTTATCTAAAACAAGAGTTTTTGTTTTAAAGGCAGAAAAGATAATTGATAATCATCTTCAAAAGGCAAGAAAGAGAATAGCTAAGAAGCAGTCTGAAAAGGACAAGCCAGTGTAGCTCAGTGGTAGAGCAACTGTTTTGTAAACAGTAGGTCGTCGGTTCAAATCCGACCACTGGCTCATACAAACTTATGCGAGAAGGAGAACCAAAAGAGTTTCTAGAAGAAAAGTATCCTGATTTGCAGAAGTCTAAGGAGGTGGCAAGTGCAGTTCGCAGGCAGGATAGAAGAACTGGCGAAAAGGTGGTTCAACAGCCCAAAGAAAGAATTGAGGCGTATTTGGATAGGCTGGAAGAAGTATTTAATCCAGACAATCCAGACAAACGAGAAAGAAGGGTCAGTATCTTAAAAGACAAACTCCATGATTTGTTTGTCATAAAGCCAGAAGATATCCCCGTAAGCTATTTCAACCATCAGAGGCAGATAGCCAGAGAACAGGGCCACGGAGATATTGAGATAACCCCTGAATTACGCCAGCAGCTTGCAGAAACAATTATCTCTGACCAATCACAAAGCTTAGATGCTTGGATAGATTACCTTGGGTCAGAAGACGCCCCTTATCCTAATTGGCTGAAGTATTTTGCATTCAGAAGTATTACAAAACTCTCTGCGTACGACAAAGAGAAAAAAGAATTCAAAAAGAGAAGCAAAGGAACCACAGCTCCGTTCCCAGACATTAACCGAGAAGCATTGTCCTATGTTTTAGATGCTTTAGAGAAGTCTCGCAGGAAAGAAGGAGCTACTGATTCAGAATGGGGAAAACTGCTTAAAACAGCTAACTTCGGCAAGCTATACAGCCACGCCATAGAAACAATAACTCCTGCATCGCAGGAAGAAAGAGAAACCATCCGGGGCGAGTGGGTCTTATTCAAGAAAGGAACAGACCCTAAGCCGCTGTATGAGTCCCTGCAAGGCCATGGCACAGGCTGGTGCACCGCTGGAGAAGGAGTGGCCAGAACCCAGCTACAGGCAGGCGACTTCTATGTATTCTATACTAAAAGCAAAAAAGGCAATATTCCTCGAGTTGCAATACGAATGCAGGAAGGCGAGATTGCTGAAGTTAGAGGGATTTCTGCAGACCAGAATCTTGAGCCGGTAATGGCGGACGTTGCTAAAGAAAAAATGAAGGAACTCCCAGGTTCGGAGAAATACGAAAAGAAGGAGAAGGACATGAGAAGACTGACTGCTATTGAAAGGAAGTGCAAATTAACGGAAGAAATAACCAAAGAAGACCTCCGCTTCCTATACGAGGTAGACGGCAAGATTGAAGGTTTTGGCTACCAAGAAGACCCGAGAATAGCAGAATTACTAGATCAAAGAGATAAAAGAAAGGATTTAGCCTATGTTTTTGACACTGACCCAAGTAAAATTAGTTTTACTGAGGAAGAAGCGCTAAAAGGCGGTATTGTTTTTCATTGTGGGGATCTTTCCCTTGGCAATCTCACATCCGCAGAAGGACTAAAACTGCCAGAAACCATTGGAAGAGACCTTGACCTTAGAAGTCTTGTATCCGCAGAGGGACTAAAACTGCCAGAAACCGTTGGAGGAAACCTGTGGCTTAGCAATCTCACCTCCGTAGAAGGACTAAAACTGCCAGAAACCGTTGGAGGACATCTTATCCTTAGAAGCCTTGTATCCGCAGAAGGACTAAAACTG
>JAHIEB010000030.1 GCA_018894075.1 Patescibacteria group bacterium
AAAGGGCTTTAATATCACCCGCGGGATTGATAACCTTTGGAAATACGTCAGAAAAGATATTGCAGGCCCTGGATTCCTGATTAACGTGCCGGCAGTTTTAGAGCCGTTGGCAAAAAGAATGGAGCAGAATCCAGAGCTGGTTCAGCGATTTCAGGTAATAATAGCTGGTTCAGAGGTTGGCAAAGGATACAGCGAGCTGAATGACCCGATTGACCAGGCAGAAAGGTTTTCTGAACAACAGAAACTGCGGGACAAGGGCGATGAAGAAGCCCAGATGTTTGATAAGGATTTTGTGGAAGCTCTAGAATATGGAATGCCTTTAACCTGCGGGTTCGGGGTTTCAGAGCGGTTGTTCAGCTTTTTAATGGACAAGCCGTCACGAGAGTGCCAGATATTTCCGCTGATGAGGCCAAAAAAATGACAGTTTTAGTTTTTGGCACCTTTGATGTTATTCATAAAGGCCATATTGATTTTTTTAGGCAGGCGAGAGAGTTCGGCGATTGCTTAGCAATTGTTGTGGCAAAAGACGAGAATGCAAAAAAGATTGGAAAGAAAGTAAAAAATGGAGAACAAAAGAGATTAGCCGATGTCAGACAGTATGCAGACTTAGCTTTTTTAGGGCATGCTGACGATTATTTTAAAATTATAGAGGAAGTAAAACCCGATGTAATCTGCCTAGGGTATGACCAACACGACCGCAATCTTCAAAACGAGCTTAGAAAAAGAAATCTGAAAATTAAGGTAGTGCGCTTAAAACCATTCAATCCAGAGAAATATCATTCATCGTTGTTAAACAAATAATATGCTGGATATAAATAAAATTAGGGATAACAAAGAGGAGGTTGGAAGGTCTCTTTCAAAAAGAACAACAGATTTTGATTTAGATGAAATCTTATCAATTGACGATAAAAGAAAAGAGCTGCTTTCAAAAGTAGAGCTGCTTAAGGCAAAAAGAAACAAGGAGTCAAGGCAAAAACCCACTCCAGAGGCCATCTTAGAGCTAAAGAAGCTGGGCGACACGATAAAAACCTTGGACGATCAGGTGAGGCAAACCGAGCTTTCCTTAAAAGAGAAATTATCTGTTTTGCCCAACATAGTTGCAGATGATGTGCCAGAAGGCAACAAGGAAAACAATAAGGTTATTAAAGTCTTTGGCAAAAAACCAGAGTTTTTGGGAAAGAACCATGTCCAGCTGGCACAGGATTTAAACCTCATTGATTATGAAAGGGGAGCGAAAATGTCAGGTTCTGGTTTTTGGGTCTACAAGGATAGGGGAGCTGTTTTAGAGTGGGCGCTCTTAAACTACTTTATTGATTTCCACAGAAAAAACAAATACGTTTTTCTTTTTCCTCCCTATCTTCTAACAGAGCGGTCTGCTTTTACTTCCGGACATTTGCCGAAATTTAGAGACGACCTCTATTGGACGCAGGATGGCTTATGCTTAGATGGCACCTCTGAAATGATGATTGGCAATTATCACAGAGACGAGATATTAGAGAAGCTTCCTCTAAAATACTTTGCATACTCCGCTTGTTTTAGAAAAGAGGCAGGGAGTTATAGGAAAGAGGAGAGGGGAATGGTGAGGGGCCATCAATTCAACAAGATTGAAATGTTCCAATTCACACATCCTGAAAAATCATGGGAGGCTTTTGAGGAATTGAGAAAGAACGCCGAAAAGCTTATTGAAGGGTTGGGTCTTCATTACCAAACAGTTTTGCTGGCTGTTCAGGATATCTCGTTTGCAATGGCAAAAACAATTGACCTTGAGGTCTGGATTCCTAGCATGGGTATTTACAAGGAGGTGAGCAGTATTTCCAATGCTTTGGATTACCAGGCAAGAAGGGGCAATGTAAAGTTCAGGGAGTCTGGAAAGAATGATTTTGTGCATACTTTAAATGCATCGGGTTTAGCTACCAGCAGGCTTATTCCGGCTATCCTAGAACAATTCCAGCAGAAAGACGGCTCAGTCAAGGTTCCAAGAGCCTTGCATAAATATACTGGGTTTAAAAAGATAAAATGAAGACACTCGTTATCCTGCATGGTTGGAAGAGCTCGCCGGAAAAGTGGGTTGCTGTCAAAGGAGAGATTGCAAAAGCAGGCATAAAAGTAATCATCCCCGACTTACCGGGCTTTAAAAATCCGCTAAGCAAGCCCTGGAATCTTGATGACTATGCTTTATGGTTCCACAGTTTTGTCGCTTCGCAGAATATTTCGCAGTTTTATCTTCTCGGTCATTCATTCGGGGGAAGGATGGCAATAAAAATAGCCTCAAAAAATCCTCAAAATATCCAGGCCGTGATTTTAGTTTCTTCAGCAGGCATTAAAAGGGTAATCGGTTTTTGGAAAAAGATTGTAATGCGGATTGCCAAGGGATTCAGAATTTTAAATAGATTTTCCCTCCTCCGAAGATTCTTCTATAAATTCATTGTCAGGCAGACCGATTACGTCAATACCTCCGGACATCTGACTGAAACTTTTAAAAATATTATAAATGAAGATTTAGAGCCGCGGTTGAAGGAAATAAAGCTGCCGGTCTGCCTGGTATGGGGCAAGGCAGATAAAATAACTCCCTTGTCTGACGCGCATATTATGAAGGAAAAAATCGCAAATTCCCAGCTTTTTGAAATGGACGGAATCGGGCATGCCCCGTATTTAGAAAATCCTAAAGCGCTTGCCCGTTTAATATTAGATTTCATTTGCTGATGCTTTTTTTCTTCATATACATATTTTGGCTCATCCGGTCTGCCCTGCAGATTTTCTTTTGGTTGTATTTATGGCAATTAAAGCAGTACCACACGGGCAGATTTCTTGACCACTTTAAAACAACTAACGGGAAAAAGCTCATTTTTCATCCCTTTCAGTGGGGTAAGGTTGTCTTCGCTCTCATCTCTCCTTATCTTTTGCTTGTTGCATATATAACAGAGCCGTTTTTGCGAGCCAGGCGTTTTCCCTCATGGACCAAAAAGACCATATTTTTAGCTTTAATTTCAGTACTCCTCTATACTGTTTTGCCCATTTTTGCAGAATCAATCTGGTTATTGGTCTTAGCTGATTTATTCCTGCCTGTTTGTGTTTCCCTAGTAGTTCTTATTTTCCAGCCACTCTCATATCTTTTTCGTTCATCTTTGCAGAAGAAGGCGGGAAAAAAGAGAGAAGAATTAGACCTTAAAGTAGTTGCCATTACTGGAAGTTATGCCAAAACCTCAACAAAGGAATATCTATCTACCATATTGTCTTACAGGTTTAATGTTTCTTCGACTAAAGATCATCAGAACACTGAAGTTGCTATTCCTAGGGCTATTCTAAATTTGGATAAATCCTGCGATATATTTATCGCCGAGCTAGGCGCATATGATAAAGGAACCATTAAAAGGATTTGCAGGTTTCTAAATCCTCAAATCGGAATTGTGACTGGAATCAACGAACAGCATTTATCTTTATTCGGGTCAATGGAAAATCTTTTATCAGCAGAGGGTGGCCAGGAGCTTTTAGACTGTTTGCCCGAAGACGGAATGCTCGTTTGCAATATTGAGAATGGCTATGGCGCGGATTTACTGCAGGCAGCAAAGATAAAAAAGATACCATATTCTTACGCTGACTTGAAAGAGTTAACAGTTAATGCGGATAAGGTTTCTTTTAAATATGACGGCCAGGAATTTAATTGCGATGTTTTAGGAAAACACAACGCTTTAAACCTCTTGGGCGCTATCAAGGTTGCTAAAGAATTGGGAATGAGCAATGAAGAAATTTTAAGAGGCATAAGAAAAATCCATTCCTCGACCAAGGTGATTAAAGGAAAGTACAATATCATTGATTCTTCGTACTCGGC
>JAHIEB010000031.1 GCA_018894075.1 Patescibacteria group bacterium
ACCCATACCCATCCAAAAGGGGACCAAAGAACCCTTATTTTTCAACCACAGAGCGCGTTAAACGATCCAAAATCAAGACTTTAGACAAGGAGTAATGATCTTATGCCTACCTGTGAACAGATAGACCAGAGTATTAAACCCTGTTTATACTACCTGGCTGGTGGGTTCTGTAAATTACCCTTACAATTTCGCTGTGTTGAATACATTAAAAGAAACGAAATGGGACTAAGCTATTCGAGTATGAATAATTGGGCAAGGTGTAAGCATAAGTATTACTTGTCCAATATCAGGGGACTGGAACTGATTGACAAGCCCGTCCGTATGCTGGCCGGCTCAATTATGAGTGAGTGTTTGGATATTATTCACTCGAACGTAAGGCAAGAATTTGTCTGGAAAGATAGAATATTCTCTTATATGAAGCCAATTGATGAAGAAAAAGAAGGGAAATTTAATCCAGAGTTAGCAAAGATAACAGCAATCTTAAGAGCTTATGAAGGATTGTCTATAGCCGAACCCAAAGGAGTGACACAGGCAGAGTGGCATTGGCAGATGGATGGATGCCCTAAACTGCATGGGTTTATGGACTTGACCATTCAAGGTGGAAGCATAGGGTATGAGTTTAAATACTCTGCAAATCCTAATAATTACACTAAGTTTATAATAGAGGACCAGTTGGGAACCTATTTTTTAGGAAAGGAAGAGTGCAAAAGGATCACGTTAAGAACCATCCAAGTGCCAAGTGTAAGGCCAGGTAAGGGAGAAACAGAAGAAGACTTCATTGATCGGATGTATCAAGATATTAGGCGTAGGCCGAAAGCATACTTTAATGATACAAATTACTGGCGTGAAGAGTTCGACTTAGAAAAAGTAAAGGAAAAAGCTTTATGGATAGCAAAGGAGATACAGGATGCGGCACAAAGAGGACCAAAGGGATTTTACCAGAACAAAATGGCCTGTTTTGCTCCTGGACCGTGTGAGTTTCTACCCGCTTGTGAAACGGGGGTGATTAGTGAGTCGGTTTATAAACAACGGGAGAAAAAGGACAAAGAAAAAACACCCTCCGAAACACAAGTGAATCCTTAACTACACCGGCGGAGATTGCGCTGGTCTGTAGGGGACCCCGCAACTCCGCTCACACCTATAGAGTTTAAAAATTAAAGGAGGTTACTATGAAAATGAGAGAAGCATTTGAAGAGGTTAAGAAGTTAGCTAATGGTGCTGATTGTTCCTTGCAGTATAGAATGACAAGTTATGACGATAAGGCTTGTTATGGATATATAAACCGGCTTAAAAATGCTTGTCACTATGGAAATACGTGGGAAGATATATTGCAAAGTATGAATAACTCAAAGCAAGTTCCACAAGATGAAGAATAGGAGGTAAACATGAAACGTCCTGAAATCATTAATGCTTTAGATGTTATTAGTCAAAAGTTCTTTGGTAGGCCAAGAAAAATATCAATAGAAGATGCTAAGTGTGTAGTTTGTGGTAGGGAAGCATTGAGCTTTAAAGATGAACTGTCGGCTAAGGAGTTTGATATTAGTGGGTTGTGTCAGACCTGTCAAGATAATACATTTGATTAATGAAGTTATTTTTTGCCATAGTAATCTCTCTGTCCTTTGCCTCGGCATACTGGACTCACCATAATGAAAGGGAACGCGCGGAGATTAAGCAGTTGAAGATTAAAATTGAAACACTACAAAAGGACCAAGATAATCTAACAGACGAGTTTGCTTTATGCTGGAAGGAAAAACAGAAGTGGATTATGGAATGTATAAGATTAAAGAATAAGAAAGGGGGATAAATGAGAACTTATGATAACAAAGTAATGGATTTACTTCTTGGATTTTGTGCGTTGGTATATTCACCACCAGATTACGGTAAAACAAGATCAGCTGCTACGTGTATTCCTCCGGTTGCGTTTATTAACAATGAACATAAAGACCCACGTTTAGTCCTTGCCTCAACAGGAGCAGAGATTGATTACTTTGAACCAGATGATTTTGATAACGAAATGGAATTGCTTAATGAATGGATTACAAAGGCAAAAGAAGGCAGTTTAAAATACAAAACAGTTTTTAAAGATGGTTTAACCTTTACTCAATCTCAGTATAAGTTGGGATTAGAAGAAGATCGGTATGTTGCCAGAGTTATCAAGAAAGAAGCAAGGGAGGGGATGATTGATCGTTACAGACTGGATCAGTCAGATTGGGGAACTGCAAACTCAATGTTAATAAGGAATACCAGTTTGTTTAACAAATTGTCTAAGTTCGGAGTAATGGTTATATGTACCGCCATAAGTCAGGATAATCCCAAATGGAATATTACTTTAGGTTGTGGGCCTGCTCTGCAAGGAAAAGAGTTTACTTCTGTGCTGCCAGGATTCTTTGACCTCATTGGCCTTATTGTCGAGCCTTGGCACATCATGGAAGATGGCACGATTAGGTCTCCAATGATTGATTTCCACTCTGAAGATGGTAAGTTTCTATCAAGAGTAACAGGAGAGAAGTTAGCAAGACATCACAGGGGACCACTGAACTGGACTAAAATTGGGGAAATGTTAAGATAAAAGGAGGTGATGAGATGAGTTTGTGTAAGAAATGTATAAATGGAATGGGCTTAAAAGAATATGATGTTTATAAATCTTGGGTTCATTGTCATCATGAAGAAGAAATATTGAAAGAAAACGATAAAATTATACAAGATAAGAAGTGGGTTTCTGATCATATTCATGGTCAGTCCTATGTCCATTCTAAAAAAACAAACGAAGAAGTAACAACCAAAAAGGAATATGGCTGTAATGCTTGTCATAATGGTAAGTATGAAATTTTCTATTTAGACCCAACAACAATAACAAGATATGATACACAGAGTAAATATTGTCCTGAGTGTGGCCGTAAGTTAACCACTTAATATTAACAACTAACAGAAAGGGGAGGTTGTGATATGGAAACTGTAGGTATTAATGTCGGGCATGAAAGGGGGTTTGGTGATAAACTCGTTGTAAATATCGGAAAAATTCTTGCATTTGTCAATAAGTATCAATTTGATAACACTGTAGCTTGTAAAGCGTTGGATTCGTTTGAAAAAGCAACAGCAATAACTGGAATAAATATATCAAATTGTAATCTTAGTGTTGTGCCAAAAAAATCAACTAAAAAGGGGGAAAAGTAAAATGGGAGAAAAAGTAACAGGAGCATTCGAGTTCGGGTATGAGTTAGTCGAGCCGGGAATCCACATTATGAGCGTGGAGACAGCAGATGTGGTGAAGAAAGACAACCCAGAAGATGGTTGGGTTTACAAGGTAAGATGCAAAGTGCAAGGCGGGGAATCAGATGGCAGAGGCCATTTTGAACAGTTCATTACAAAGTCAAAGGGCAATTTCGGATTACGCAAGTTAGTTGGCTTTCTTATTAAGACCAATGTATTGCAGGCCAAAGACTACGATTCTGACACCTTTGAGACAGAACAGTTTGGTAACAAGTTTAAACAGGCAACAATCGGTAAACTGTTTGGGGTAGAGATCATTCATCAGACCACCAAAATGGGGAAAGTGATGAGCAATTCAAAGGCTTATTATACAGTCAAGGAAGCACAGGATAAGCTGAATGGTATTGCTCCTGGTAAACAGGAAAAGTCAATAGAAGTTAAGAAGGAAGAACCAGATGATGATTGGAAATAAATGATAACCTCTTGCCCAGTTGGCGGTAGCTGGGAAGCAGTGAAAACTCTATTACCAGAGGGGCCGGTAAGCGGTGGAGACCCGGCACTGGGCAAGTTAAAGGAAGGAAAGAATATGAACACATGGCCAGGTGGTAGACGACACGCAATGGAACAAACAGAGCATGAAAGATGGAATGCTTCTCATTATCCAGGGACCCGCCAACTCTGCTCCCGATGCGGCGAGGCAACGGGGCGATGTGAGGACGATACGATCTGGTCTAAAAATGACGAACCATTATGTTTAATTTGCTTTGAGATTGAAGAGAATGAGATGGTAAGGGACGTTGATAAATAACCTCTTGCCCCCGTTCGGCGTGGTGGGAACACGCTATAGTCGGAAGGTGAACAGCGCACCGACTAAAATAAAATGCAACGTCAGCGGTTTAATG
>JAHIEB010000032.1 GCA_018894075.1 Patescibacteria group bacterium
AAAAAGTTTTGGGACTTAATCTCTGTTTCTAGTTAGAAACCAGCATCCTTATTCTAGTTTCAACAACCCTCATAATGCAAACGCTTAACTAGAAATGCAAAAGTCGCCTCTTTGGCGATCTTTTGCTAAAATGGAGATATGAAATTAATTCTTCCCAAAACCCTTATTGAGGAGTCAGGCATTACCAGCCCCATATTTTTTACTGCCGGGCCGGACAGAGGCGGTGGGAATATGATATAATAAGGGAAATAATTAATACTAAAAACTCATGCAAAAGATAGAATCAATGGGGAAACTAATATTTATGCTCCTGCTACTGGCTTTTGCTGTTGGCTTTTTCTGGCAGAAGCAGTATATGTTTTCTTTCTTAACCTTGGTTGTTCTTCTTGTTTTCACCAAATGGGACCGTGTAAAGAAGGTAATCGCGGGCAGGGGAAGAGTTGAGATGCAGGTGTTTGAGGATAAAAAGAAGAAATAGGGATTTTGGATATGAGGAAAGCACACGTCCTTATTCTTGCTGTCTTAATTACTCTTTCAGCTTTGTGCTTCTTTTTATGCGGCTGACTACTATAACCCGAATGGATCAGAGCAAAGCTACAGCCGTTACCTGGGAAACAGCTAGGCATTGCTAAAAACACGGGTTGGTGGTATAATTACTAAATGATGACATTATTTGTTATCGATTAGGTCGCTTTTTGCCCAAGCGGTTTTTTTATTACCTTCCAGCCTTAAAACAATAATCATGATGAAAATTCTTTTTATCAGTCCGCATTCGCCGTTCATCAGCATCGGCGGAGTGGAGAGGCATATCAGAAATTTGATGGAGTACTGCCGTCAAAATGCTTGCGGGGCAATCTTTTTATTGCCTGCGCCAAACGGCAAGGAAAGCCGCAAGGATGAAGGAGGCATCACCGTGATTGAAAAGGAATTTCTTAATTTTCATCACAAAAAGCTTTTTAATAAAAAAGAGATTCCGCGGGAACAGCTCGGGCAGAAATCCCGGGAGTTCTTCGCCTTCCTGCAGGAGATTCTCGAGAAAGAGAAAATAGAGATTGTTGATGTCCAGGATTTTCATGTAGGTTTGCCTCCGATTTATAGTCTTTTACTCAATACGGCGTGCTTTTTGCAGAAGATTCCCATGGTTTTAACAATGCACACCTTTATCGGAGCCGGCCTGCAGAATTCAATCATTAATGATTTGTCTTGGGAGAAGATATCGTGCGTCAGCAAGAGCGTGTCCGGAGACTGCTTTAGTAAAGGAGTTTTAATAGATAGGCTGCACACCCAATATCTGGGAGTAAATACTAAAGAATTCAAGCTCAACAAAGACAAGCTATGGCTGAAAAAGAAGCTTGGTCTTCCAGAGGGAGTAAAGATAGTTCTACATGCCTCCAGAGTTATAGATTTAGATAGGGATATTCTTAAGGAAAAGGGGCTAGTCGCCCTGCTTGAGGCCTTTGCCCCCATTTTCTTAAAGGACAAAAACACTAGGTTAGTGATTGCGGTTGCAGTCCCTCCCAGAAACCTAAGGAATGAATTTAACGCTGCTATAGAAAAGCTAAAAGGGTACATACAGCTTCATAATATTGTTGATGGAGTGGTTATCAAGGAATTCAGCCTTAAAGATATGCCCCTTGTATACAGCGGGGCTGATGTGTTTGTTCTGGCATCTGAGAACGAGACCTTTGGCCAGGTCTATCTGGAGGCTATGGCCTGCAGCGTTCCAGTAATAGGAACAAACATCGGGGGGGTGCCGGAAATAATCACAGACGGCTTCAATGGATTTTTAACTGAAGCGGATAATTCCAGTCTCTTGGCGCAAAAAATTGAGACCCTGCTTTCTGGTGACGAGCCAAGGAAGACCTTCATTAAAAATGGGCTGAAAACAGCCAGAACCAAGTTCTCCATGCAAAGGCAATTTAAGGCAATGTTTTCATATTTTGATAAGATTGTGAGGGGGAACAACGGTATTAAGAATGAAATTGCCAAAAGCAACTTGCAGTAAAGGCAACTTAGAGATAACATTAAGAAATGGAATGCCCATCGTGTAAAAAAGAGCTGGAACCAGCCACGTTATTGAATACTGATGTTGATTATTGCTCTTCCTGCTCTGGTCTTTGGTTTGACAAAGACGAACTGAACCAGGTAAAAGATAAGAGGGACCCGGAGATAAATTGGTTAGACATTGATTTATGGAAATACGAGGCAAAGTTTGAAATTTCAAAAACAGGGCGCCTGTGCCCCTGTTGCAGAATGCCGCTGTACGAGGTGAGATATGATAATTCTAGGGTAAGGATAGATCTTTGCAACCTTTGTTGCGGAATATGGCTGGACCAGGGAGAGTTTAAAAAGATAATAGCTTACTTAAAAGACAAAGCAGATTACGAGGTCATGTATAATTTTTCAAAGAATCTAGCCCGCGAATTCGGGGAGATATTCGTAGGCCCTGAATCAATGAAAAAGGAGATCTTGGACTTTTTAACCTTATTAAAGCTGTTGGGGTATAAGTTTAGCATAAGGCATCCGTTTGTCGCGCGGATGATTAATGTGGGTTTTCCAAAGTAATTAAATAATACAACATGAATTACATCACATATATTATCATAGGAGTGGCAGTTATCTTAGTCTTATGGATAATTGCAGCCTTCAATAACCTAATCCGCACCCGAAACAGGGCAAAGGAAGCCTGGTCAGATATTGATGTGCAGCTAAAGAGAAGGTATGATTTAATCCCCAACTTGGTGGAAACCGTCAAAGGATACGCAATCCACGAAAAAGAGCTTTTAGAGAAAGTGACTCAAGCTCGAGCCAGCGCAATTTCAGCTCAAGGGACAAAGGACAAAGCTGATGCAGAGAACGCGCTTTCCGGAACACTAAAGAGCTTATTTGCGGTTTCGGAGAATTATCCGGACTTAAAGGCTTCAGTCAACTTCCTCCAGCTTCAGAAAGACCTGACCGACACAGAGGATAAGATTCAAGCTGCCCGCAGATTCTATAACTCAAATGTTATGGAGTTAAACACCAAGATAGAGGTTTTTCCTTCAAGCATCATAGCTTCCGTATTTTCATTCAAGCGAATGGATTTGTTTGAATTGCAGGAAGCCGCTCAAAGAGAGCCTGTAGCAGTAAAGTTCTAAATGACACTATACTCTCAAGCAGATTCAAATATTAGAAAAACCTGGTTGTTTCTAACTGGGTTTTTCATCTTCATCATCTTAGTAGGATGGCTTTTCAGCTATTTGCTGGGAGATTCTTCAATTTTGTTTATCGCTGTCATAATCAGCGTCATAGCGAGCTTCGGGTCTTACTGGTATTCAGATAAAATAGCTCTCTCAATGATGAAGGCTAATCCCATTGAAGAGAAAGACCAGCAGGAGCTGTACCGTGCTGTTGAGAATCTCTGTATTACAGCAGGGCTCCCTATGCCAAAGATATTCATTATTGAAGAGCAGCAGCCAAATGCCTTTGCCACAGGCAGAGACCAAAAACACGCTGTTGTGGCAATAACAAGGGGTTTGCTATCAAAGCTGGACAAGCCAGAGCTGGAAGGAGTTATGGCCCATGAATTGTCGCATATCGGCAATAAAGATATGCTCATCTCCACTATTGTCGTCATAATGGCAGGAATAATAGCTATGATATCCAATTTGTTCTTGAGAATAGGGTTCTCCAGAAGGAGAGACAGTAAGAATACAGGAGGGATTTTAATGGTTTTAGGAATAGCAGCTGCTATCTTAGCCCCTATTGCAGCAAGCCTGGTTCAACTTGCCATTTCAAGAAAAAGAGAGTTTCTAGCTGATGCAGAAGGAGCTCTTTTAACCAGGTATCCGGACGGGTTAATAAGAGCTTTAGAGAAAATCAGCCAGGATCAGACTCCAATGAAAGTAAATCAAGCTGCCAGCACTCTTTTCATTTCCTCTCCCTTTAAGGGCAAAGAGAAGGATAGCTGGTTTACCAAGCTGTTTATGACACATCCTCCGATAGAAGATAGAATTAAAGCTTTGAGGGATTTAAAGATTTAGGGAGAGGTGCTCCGAATGGTAAGGAACACGCTTGGAAAGCGTGCGCCCCGCAAGGGGCTTGTGGGTTCGAGTCCCACCCTCTCCGCAGTCAACATTTTTTATCGAGGACCGACTTACTTAGAGGGCAGACATACTAAATTTAGTAAACAATTATGTTAGATGCTAAAACGTTTAAGGAATTTATAAGTAAGGCAAATGTGGCGCACCAGCAACTTTGCGTTTGGTTTGCTACAAATAACGAATTCGCAAAGCATCAAACCCGTTGGAACGAAATTGATCCAGAAATAAAACCATTTGGATTAGAAGAATTTACAAGAAAACATGGTTGCAAATATAAGAATTTTTTTAGCCTTATAATCCCGACACTACAACATGGTTGGATGTTGTCGACCGCACGGCTTTTCGATCCGGCATATCATTCACGGGATAAAAATAAAGAAAAACCCCGAATCTCGTTGGATTATATATTAATTAAACTCGTAGATCAAAAATTATCTGATTTAATAAGAAAACAAATGGA
>JAHIEB010000005.1 GCA_018894075.1 Patescibacteria group bacterium
AGCAGATTCTAAAAGCAGATATTTTTCCTGCTCTGTCAGGTTGAATATTTTTTGAACTACATCAATGGTAGCTGGCGACTGTTTTAATAATATGGCCATTGAGGAGTTGGTGATAATCGGCTGGCCATATTCTGATTTCATAAAATCAGCAACGTCTTGGGTAATGGTGGTCACTCCCAGCCAGTATTTTCTGGATCTTTTTACCAATCCGAACAAGAAAGAAGCGCCTTCTGGTGTCTGCATCATCCACCAGGCCTCATCAATAACCAGGATTCTCTTTTTTAATTTAGACCTCACTATATTCCAGATATATCGCATAATGATATACAGGGCCATCGGCTTTAAAGATTCCTCCATATCTCTTATTCCAAAAACAACCATATTCTTTTCCATTGTTATGTTCGACTTCTGATTAAAGAAGTCAGCATAGGTCCCTTTGGTAAATTTCTGGATTCTTCTAACTAGAGAGTCTGTGCCGGACATACTCTCTAAAATCTCCTCAAAGTCAGACATTAGGGGAATGTTTTCCTGCCACGTGCTTGGGTCTGAATCAACAGTGATGTCTTTTATGGCATAGGTTTCTGTCAGGGCTTGGTCTATAACACTGTCTTCCTCGGGGGTAAGCCCGCCCAGCATAATTCTCAACAAGCCGACAAGGTTTATGATATTTGACCTTAAAATATCTTCTTTGTTTTCTCCTTCCGTGGGTTGAGGCAGGTCAAAAGGATTTAACTGATGAGGAGAAGAAAGAGAGATTTTAAAATATGACCCTCCGACAGCGTCAGCCAAAGCCTCATACTCATTTTCAGGGTCAATAACAATCACATCCACTCCTTGCATTAAATATCTTATAATCTCCAGTTTTATAGCGTAAGATTTACCTGATCCTGATTTTGCGAACACGACAGAGTTTCCGTTTTCTAAGCTGAATCTGTCAAAAAGAACAAGGGAATTATTGTGCCTGTTTATGCCGTAAAGAATTCCTTCGTTTGAGCTTAGGTCAAAAGAGATGAATGGAAAGGCAGTGGACAAAGGGGCTGTATCCATCGGAATATGCACATCAATTAAATCTAAGCCGTAAGGATTGCAGGTAATAAAGCCCTCCCTTTGTTTGTATGAAGTAGGCTTAATATATATTAACCTTGATTCAAAAATAGACCTTAATGTCAGCTCAGTGTCTTTTAAAGCTTTTAAAGTATCCTCATATATTGTTATATACACTCCAAAGCGGAACATCTTCTCTTGGGCTGTCTGAAGGTTGTCCCTTAAGTCCTCTATATTTCTATAAGCCATTTCTAAAGCCGGGTCCCTGATTAGCCCCTTTTCTTCTCTGTCTAAAAGAGAAGAAGCGACCTCTGTCAGCTTCTTTCTCAACTTTTTTAAAATCAGCTCTGTGCTTATAGGTTGTATATGAAAAGAGATATCCATTGGAGTATCGAGGTTTATAGCAGGGGAGAGCCAGCCTGTATTTAGATATCTCGGATAGGAGAAGATAAAGAAAGATCTTGACATCCTTTCCCCTATTTTCAGGTGATCCTGCTCGGTCCCTATATATGGAGGGGCGATAATGTCTTTAATGTCAAAAACCTCTTCTTCAAAGATTTTTTCTTCTACTGCCTCCGGCTTTTTGAAAAATTTATCTAAGAGTTTCATTTTATTAATTCAGGCAATATTTCAGGGTAATACCCTATTTCAGCCTGCTCTGGGTGGTGTATGGCCCAGAAAAGCTCAATTAATTCAGCTGTTGTTAAGGGAATGGCTTCAAGTCCGCACCTCCTTAGTCCCATAGCTACAAACTCCATTCTCTGCCAAATCTGGGTTTTGCATCTTTGAAAATCAGAGTCATTTAAAGGTTTGACCTGGTCTTTTTTCGGAAAAAAAGTGCTTAAATTAAATCCTTTGGCAACTGCTTTAAACCCCAGTCCCTCCATTAAGCTATACGGGACGACGACGTAGAAGTTTTTGGTCATTATGACCTCTCCCTTTACCAGCTCTTTGATGAAATCATGATAAGAGGCTGTCTGCCTTCTTAAAGACTCATTTGTTTGTCTTTCCTCCAAATCCTTTATTCCGTCCAAATAGGGGGTGATGTTTATCCTCCTTGATTGGATAACGATCTGGCAGGGGAAGTCCAAAGTATTTAGAAAATTCTGGAAAGAATAAATTATGGCTGTCTGCTCCTCCTCTGACTTCAGCGCAAAATTTATAGAGGAGACCATCAAAATACCTCTTAGCCCTTGGTTTTTTAATACAAGAAGACCTTCTTTAATATCTTGAACTTCCAAAAAGTCTTGAGTGGAGTTGCCTACCATAATTATTTTATATTTAGTTCAACTCGAGTTCTTAATTTCTTTAGATGGCTGTGCTGGCCCGTTCCCAGCTTCTTTTCTTCTTGGATTTTCTTTAGCGGAGCTCTCTGCACGGTTTTAAAAGGGTAAAGAGATTCTTTTTTCTTCCAGGTGTATTCTCTGGCTTTTGAAGCAAAGCCGATGGAGTTCAGCAATATTGTTATAAGCGGTATGCCGTCTATTTTAATGAAGCCGACAACAATGGCCACTCCGCCGATAGTAAAAGCAAGAGGATAAAAGAGGATAGGGGGGAGAATGTGATAGAGAACGAAAATAAGGCCACCGGCAATGACTAGATAGACAAACTGCTTCATGGTAAGGAAAACTGTCATTCGGGATTCTTCTTCAATAAATTGAGGCACAGGATATTGTTCCATTACAATATTATACCATAACAAAAATATACAAACCAATGCTCTTGACAACGGGCATTGCATATAGTATAATAATATCAGCAACAAGAGAATGCCTCTTGTTAAATTGACAATCAAAACGAAAGGGTATCCAGTGAACACCAAGGAGATTAAGTGTCTCGGCTTTTGTCTGCTCGCCTCAATCTTTGCGGGAACCGTCTTTCTGGCCTTCTCTTTGAGCTGGTGGTTCTGGGTTCTGGCAGGGATTCAGCTCATCGCGCATTTGCTGGCGCTCAAATCAGTGCCAAATGAGTGCAGGATGGTGACAGAGGTCTTTGGGGAGAGGCACCGGATAACAGGTCCGGGCTTGCACTACATTCTGCCTGTGGTAGAAAAAGTGAGGGACATTGTTCCCATCAACGTCGTCAACGTCAAGCTCTTGGCATCGGGCAAAGAGAAGGTTGATTTCAAAGACGGATCCCGTGGCAAGCCGACAGACATGGACGCCCAGGTTAAGTGTCTAGATCCGAGCGAAGACGAGATGATCTTCAAAATGGTCTATGGCGCAAAAAACCGGGATGAGACTATAAGAGTCATCCTGCAGAACGCGGTCAAAAGTCATTTGGGCAGCCTTACGGCTCAAGAAGCCATTGAGCTGCCCGAGATTCCAGACCATGTTATGAATCTTATCAACAACCGGCTGAAGGACTACGGGCTGATGTGCTTGGTGATCGTTGTCGGAGATTTCGACTTTGACGATGATACATTAAAGGCTCGGCGTCTGGTGCTGACCGCCGATCGAGCAAAAGAGGCGGCTTCTAGGCAGGCCGATATCCGATACAACCAGACAATGGCTGTGACGATTCGGATGCTTGCTAAGGCTCTAGGAAAGACCGAAAAACAGGTCCAAGCTTTTCTAGCTGAGCCGGAGAACCGTCCTTTGCTTGAGCGCCTCATGGAAGAGGGGCATGAAATTCATGCTGACCTGGTTGCGGCTGAAGGCGGGAACCTATTCCGTGGCCGTGGACCTGGCGACATGAATCTTGTCGCACTCATGCAGAGCACAATGTCAAAGGGGCCAGTCGCCAAGACTGACAAAGACGAGGGAGGAAAAGAAAGAAAGAAGAGAGGCGGACATATAACGGGCGAGAAGTTGGAGGAAGATATAGGGGAGATCCGCGATCGTCTCGATGAGAAGTAGTATATAGGGGGGTTGAGCATTAAGCTCGCCTCCCTTTTTATTTATTATAGGGGTTCTCTATAAATATCAGTTCCTGTTTTTTGTTCTTCTTTGGGGGGCTCTTGAGTTTGCACGGGTTCTTCTAGTTCTTTGTCCTGTATCTTTTTTAGCAGAGCAAAGTCTTCGGGGGTGGCAGAACGCACCAGAGGAAGAATGTTTTCAACTATTTCTTTGGCTAATCCTTCTGCTTTATCTTTTGGGATATTAAATTCTTTTTCAACCGCAGGGGAGAGAAGCTCTGGTTTGGTTTGCCCCAGAACTAGCTCCTCTATCAGCCCGGCCATAATAGAGGTATTAAAAATTCCGCTTGATAAAAGCTTTTTTTCGCGCTGTTCCTCTGTTTCGGCTAGGCCATATTTATTGAGAGCATCTGCGATTGCCTCCTGCGATCCCTGCAGGTATATTACTTTGCCAAAATTTTCCGGTCTTAACATATTAGTGTTTAAGTTTAGGATTAGTGGCGTCATCATGCCCTTTCCCGTATTCTTTTTTGAATTTTTCTAATAATTGCTTACTTCTTTCTTTTGCAGCCTCCTTAGTCTCTTTTGCAGCTCTCCCGACTGCCACAAAAGGGGCCGCCGCTTTGCCTGCAACTTTTCTAGCCACATTTTTTGGATTATCATATGTGCCGCTAGCTACCCCTGCAACGCGTCCTGCTGTTCCCACAACTTTGGAAACAACGGTCTTCTTTTGAAACGGCTCGTGCTTCCATTGGGGATTTGCCTTCCTGTCATCTATGATTCTATCTACATTTTTCTTATAATTTTTATATAATTTATCAAATGCTGCCCCAGTTTCCGAGTCGCCAGCAGCGTGCGCATCCGCACTTTTTTTCTGGAGCATTGTCATGTGCGCTGTGATATGTATGGCGTTATCTCCCGTTACCTGGTCATACAGCTTTTTCTTTTGTTCTGGGCTAGCCTTGTCCAAAAAGTCGTCCAGCTTGTCTTCTTTAACGGCTCCTATTACTTCCTGCCCAGAAGCATTGGCTATCATATTGTGCCTGTCTCTTCTGCCCGCATGCTCTATAGTATGAGAAAGCGCGTCTAATTCATAAGCTGTCCCACCCTTTCTTCTACTCCCGATTTTTAAGGCGGGATCCGCCTTCTTAAATGAGCTAGAGTCTATTCCGTAGTCTTTAGCTCTATCCGTATTACTTCTTAGAACGCGTTTGTCAATCCCGGACAAATCTCCCTTTTCTGCCAAAGCTTTGGTGGCCAAAATTCTATCTCTTCTATTTGCTACGCTATGCACCCCTTTGCCTCCAGCCAAATCCTTTAACTCTTCAGTAGACATCGCTTTTAATCTCGCTTCAGACCCTTTATTAAGCTCCTGCTGTTTCATCGCAGTTGTGCCAGCCTTTCTTAAGCCGATTCTTTCCATCATTCTGCCTGTTCCTGCAGAAAGGCTACGAGCCGGAGCAGAGTCCTTGACCCTGTTTCCCAGTGCTTTTCCTAGAGAGGCTCCTGCGCCCTTTCCCCCGCCCGTGACAGCTCCTCTTATAGCCCCCAAAACAAAGCCTCCAGTAGCCAACGCTGCTCCTTTTGCTATTGCCGCTCCTGCGCCAGAAAATTTAAGAGTGACAATAAAACCGACAATTAAGGTAATGCCAGGAAAAAGTTTTTGTGCGAAATTACCAGCTACAGCTCCATTGGGATCGGTTACTGCGCCGATAAGTGCGCTGCCGGCTATCCTATTGGCAATATATATTGCAAATGCAGCTGGAATTCCCATCAAACACCACTTGGTAAATTGTTCCCACCACTGGCTGAAATATTTTTTGCTGAAGCCGAAGATATAGCAGACAAAAGCTAATGGGGAAAAGATTACTAAAAACCAAAGGACGACATATCTAGCTGCCAACAGAAAAAACAAAAGACCGAAAGCAGGGATCACAACCAGGTTCATAAAAACAAATCCCAATCCTATTGTCAAAGTGTCTAAGGCGCTCAGAGCGTCTTTGTCTATTGCCGCCCATTGCGCTTTAAAGGGGGTTGTCAGCTGGCTAGTAGCCCCGGCCCTTAAAAAAGCATCCATCGTTATATTAGAAGCATCAATCATCAATCCGCAGATAACAGGCGAGAAATTTATTAAAATAGCAACAACTATCAAAGGAGCTAAAAGCTTTTGGGCCTCATAATCCCTTATCCTTAATATCGTGGCTATTCCCACAAGAACAAAACCAAGTACCACTGCCATATTTGCTAAATCCCTGCATATCGCCCAGCCCATATCAACGGCGACGTTTTTATGTCCTGGAGTAAAACCCATGCCGATATTTGCCGGATTCATAATCCACCCCAACAAAGCGCCCATTAAGTCAGCCAGCAAGCTGGTAAGCCCCACCAGAATATACATTATAGCCTTGATAAATCCTCTTAAAATCCACTCTCCCAAACCCGCATGGGCAACAGCAGGCAAAATCAGCCCTCCTACAACAACACAGATTAAGACAAGGGCTATAGATGATTTTTTAGAAAGAAACATTTAATTGAAAGTTAATTAAATTATTATACCACGCTCAATAATTCAATAGCAAAGACTTCCATTCATCAATGCTTAAAGTTTCAGCTCTTCTGGCAGGGTCAATGTTTGTTTTTTTAATCAAATCTAAGGAAAGATTATTGGATATCTTTTTCCTTGGATGAGAGAATCCGGCTTTAATAATCTTAAAGAATTTGTCTGTATCAATATTAGGATTTTTAATGCCAGATATCTTAATCACTGCGCTGTCTACTTTTGGAGAAGGCTTAAAAGACGATTTTGAGACATAAGTGATTATCTCGGGTTTGGCATATAGCTGGACAGAAATAGCCAAGATGTTCATCTTTGGGGGTTTTGAGCATATTCTTTGAGCCACTTCCTTTTGGACAAGGAGAACCATTTCTTTTGGTTTTTTGTCTGCCTCCATAAATCTCCTTATTAAGGGGGAGGTGATGTAATAAGGGATATTGGCAACCACCTTATAATCTCTAAAAGGTAGAGGGATTTTTAAAGCATCTCCATGAATAAATTCAACATTCTTGATATCTAGTGATATCCTCTGGTCTTTTTCAACAGCTACCACTTTGCAGTGTTTTGCCAGCTCAAATGTCAAAATTCCCAGGCCAGGGCCTACTTCTAAAACAAGGTCATCTGGTTTTAAGTCAGCTGTCTTTATAATTGTTTCTAAAACCTTTTTATTGGTTAAAAAGTTCTGTCCAAGTCCCTTGGATGGTTTAAAATTACGGCTCATTTCCATATTCTACCACGTTGTGGATAAAATGTTGACTTCCATCCTTTTAAATGATATTTTAATAGTAGCCCTAACTTCTGACAATAAAGGAGAGGGGTTTCAGTATTACGCATCAAAAATCCAAAAAGATAAGTAATCTGTTCCGCTTTATCCGGGAAAAGGCAAGCTTGTTGGCAGAATTTAAAGGGCTTTTCAGAACGCCTTGTTTTTATTACGGGATAATCTCTTTAGTCATATTGGCTGTAGTCTATTTTGGGGCAAGTAGGCTGCCCAAAGTAATAGCTTTAACTCAAACAGGATACCTAGTTGCAATTTCTGACCCTTTCGTTGTGGCTGACTCCAGAGAAGGGGTTTTATTTTCCACTCAAGTTCAATTTTCAGAGGCTCCTGATTTAAAGATTGTGGAATCAGACAGCTTAGCTGCTTTCGCTGTTCACAGGGTTTTATCCACAAAGGTCTTGGGGTCATATTTTGGGCAAGGTCCGCAGGTAAGGAGCGAGATAACTGACTATGCGGTTCAGGCCGGAGATACTATAAAATCAATTGCTGAAAGCTTTGATGTTTCCCAGGATACGATATTAAACGCCAACGACCTTTCTAAATCTTCAAAGTTAAAAACAGGCCAAAAGTTGGTGATTCTGCCTGTTTCCGGATTAGTCCATATAGTTAAGTCAGGAGACACCATAACCAGCATTGCTAAGCTGTATAAGGCGGATGCAGAAGCAGTGGTTGATGTTAACCAGCTGGCCCACGAGTCCGACATATATATCGGAGACTTTTTGGTTGTTCCTGACGGCGTAATGCCAAAGAAAGCTCCTGTATATTCAGAGACCTTATTGGCTGACAATTATTTCATCTTTCCAGTTGAAGGAAAGATCACCCAAGCTTTACACTGGTACAACGGAGTGGATGTTGCCAATAAATGCGGAACCCCTGTTTATGTAGCAGCCCCAGGCACTGTTTTAAAGGCTAAGTACGATCCTGTTTCAGGGGGAGGAAATGTTGTCACTGTCTTGCATAAAGACGGCGTCGTCACATGGTACGGCCATATGATGACAATGTCAGTAAAGCCCGGGGACAAGCTTGAGATAGGAGATAAGATTGGGTTAATGGGAGGCCAGCCAGGAATGGCCGGAGCAGGAATCTCAACCGGATGCCATTTGCA
Source organism: Patescibacteria group bacterium (assembly GCA_018894075.1). GTDB lineage: Bacteria > Patescibacteriota > Minisyncoccia > Minisyncoccales > Staskawiczbacteraceae > JAHJTG01. The sequence goes on from JAHIEB010000005.1 coordinate 8,342, forward strand.
CTTCAGCGTTATCGGAGCCAAGAATCCATTAAGGAATTTACCATTCGGATACGTTATTAAATATAATTAAGAAATATGATAAAAATAAAGGAATTTCTTTCTCAGCTCGGGCGGACCGGTTGGATTATCCTGATTAGTTGGGTAGTTATTACTGTTGCAGAGTTAACATTTGCGGTGATGTTGGTTATAGCCCTTTTAGTGATCCCCGCCGAAGAAACAATCAATAGTCCGCTTTATAGCGCTCAATTAAAAGTTCCTGCTGATGAATGTGACTACCTTAAAACAACCTCGGGAAACTGGTTTTATTTTGCTGTTGATGTGGAAGACGTACAAAAAGCCCAAGCAAGGATTGAGCAGATTATTAAAGATAATAAAGGCCTAACATATTCTGCTGGTCCGGAAGATTATTATTGTTGTTCCGGAGAAGATGTTTATATCCGTGCCGGTCTTTCAGCGGAAGACGCTGACGCTTTTGTTGCTCAAATTCGCGTCACTTTCGGCACGGCACCGAATGTAATTACTTATGACGTCAAGAAACGAACATCAGGGGCTACTTTTCAGGAAGATTGCCACACATATCTAGAGAACTTAACTTTTTATACTCAAAAAGAAAAAATGTATTTATCCCTGCTTAATAATAATCCCGATTCTGATATAATTAAGATGGCGCTAGATGGATTAGAGGATGCGAGAGAGGATGGGCAGATACAATTGGAGAATCTGAAAGATTTGGGTTTGGAATCTTTTACTGGTCTAGCAGCAAGGATACAAATCAATAAAATAGATATTTTAGAGTAATTAAAAAACAGGCCGCATAGGCCTGCTTTTTAATTACACTTTGAGCAGAGTCTTGCTTCGGGGCAGGCTTCAATCCTTTCAGGATTAATCTCTTTCCCGCATTTTTCGCATTTCCCAAAGCTGTTGTTTTTGATTTTCTCCAAAGCCAGGTTTACATCCGTCAGTTTTTTCTCTAAAGAATATTCAACAGAAAGAAGTTTCTCATACTCTTGGACTTCGTCTGCTTCTGACTCTAGGTCTCCGTCGTATTTAGGAAACTTGGTATTCCAATTGTCAGGAGTTGCATCTTCTTTGGCAAACTTGTTTAGCTCTTTTTCAATGGATTCCTTTTCTTTTAATAACTTCTCTTCAATTTCTTTTAGCATTATTTTTAGCTTAATTATTCTTCTTTCGCCCACTCCTCAATATCTTTAATAAATTTCTTTCTCTCGTCTTCGGCTGGTTCGGGCTCTAGCTTGCCTGCCCACTCCTCTCTTCTGACAGAAGCTTTTTTTACTGCCCGCCCTTCCTCAATTTTCTCTGCAGCAGCAACTTTTTGATCTTTTTCTTCCTGTATTCTTCCCTCCTCCCTCTGCATAACGCCTGAAAAAAGAGATTTTGCAGAAAGATCCGAATCAACGATCCTTTTTCTTAACTCGTTTTTTCTTGCTGAAATAGAGAGCAATCTGTCTTCTATGTCCTTTACTTTTGCATTTGCTGCCTCTGCTTCTTTTTCAACAGCCCATCTTTTCTTTTCAGCCTCCTCTCTCTGGCCTTCCAAGCCCCATCTTTTTCTCTCTAAGTTCTGCTTTTCAGCTGGGCTGGCCGAAGCCTCATTAATGGTTCCAACCTGTCTTTCTATTTCCCCTTCCTGTCCTGAAGTCGAGCTAAGCTTTTGTTCAACCCCCTTTCTTTGGAGCAGGATCTCATTTTTTTCAAGCAAAAGAGGGGGTTCTTCTTCTTTTTCAATAGCAGATAGTTGTTGCTCTAGATTTTTCTTTTCAGTTTCAAAATAGAAAAGCTTTTGCTTCTCTTCTTCTGATGTATAGTTTTTCAGCTGGCTCATCACTTCCTTATCTTGGGCTGTCTGTTGTTCAATAACAGCTTCTTTCACGCCAGCTTCTTTTTGGGCTCTTTGCTGTTCTAAATTTTCCTGCTGCTTGAACTCCGCAGCTTTTATGGCAATTTCCTCTGGAGTTTTACTGCCCACGATTTTCTCTCTTTCTTTAACCGCCTCGCCTTCTCTCAGCCTTTGCATATCCTTTCTCATAGTCCTTACCTCAGTCCTGCTTAAAAACTCCTTGATTTGGATTTCTTCATCGCTTTGGATTGGGTTGATCATTTTTTTTAGGTTGAAAACCTGCTTCAATTGCAGAAAGATTTATTCTTCCCAGCTCGTCAATAGAAATGACTTTAACTGGTATGATATCTCCTTCCTTAGCTACTTCCTGCACGCTTTTTATATGGTAAGGCACTAGCTTTGATATGTGGACCAGGCCGTCCACTCCGGGCAGTATTTGGACGAATGCTCCAAACTCTGTTATTCTTTTAATTTCTCCGTTAAATATTTCTCCAACCTCTATTTCTCTCGTTAAGGCCTTTATGTCCAGCATTACCCCTTCTACCGCTTTGTCGTCTAGGCCGGTGATAAACACCTGGCCGGAATCTTCAATATCAATTGAGACCTGATATTGTTCAATAAGCTTGTTGATAATGCTTCCTCTCGGGCCGATGACATCCCCGATCTTTGTGGGGTCAATCATCATTGTCTTTATCTTTGGCGCCCAAGGAGAAAGATTCTGTCTCGGTTCTGCTATCTTCTCTTTTATTATATCAAGAATTTGAAATCTTGCCTTCTTTGCCATTTCTAAAGCTTCCTTCATTGTTTCTCTGTTAATCCCGTCGGTCTTTGTGTCCATCTGGATTGCTGTGATTCCGCTTCTTGTTCCAGCCACCTTAAAATCCATTCCCCCTAAATGATCTTCAGGGCCCTGGATATCCAGCATTAGCTTTGGCGTTTTGGAATGTTCTGCAATGCCAATAGAGATTCCAGCAGCAGGGGATTTAATAGGAACGCCCGCATCTAATAGCGCCAATGTTGAAGCGCAGACAGAAGCCATTGAGGTGGATCCGTTTGAGGAAACCACTTCAGACACTATTCTTATAGTATATGGAAACTGCTCAAAGTCAGGGATTAATGGGGTTAGAGCTTTTTCAACCAAAGCTCCATGTCCGACCTCTCTTCTTTTGGGCCCCCTCATCGGACTTACCTCTCCTGAAGAATAGGGAGGAAAATTGTAATGATGCATAAATCTTTTCTTTCCAACATACTCCATTCCTTCAAGCATTTGCTGGTCTCTTGGGCCTCCTAAAGTCAGAATAGACAGTACTCTTGTCAGTCCGCGAGAAAATATCCCTGTCCCATGGGTTCTTGGCAAAACCCCCACCTCGCAGGTTATTTTTCTCAATTCGTCTATTTTTCTTCCGTCAGGCCTTATATTCTCTTCAATAATCCTGTTATATATGGCCTTCTTTGCCTCTTCCTGGAAGTATTCAATTCCGAGCATTATTTTTGCTTTGTCATATTTTTCCGTTAAAGCCAAAACAAGACTTTCCTGCAACTCATCTACTGTTGAAAGCCCTTTTTCTGAAGCCTCCATTTTTTTAACAGCATCTAGCAGTTTTTTTCCAGTGAAGTCTTTGACAAACTTTGAGAGCTCATTGTCAGAGACGGCAGGAAACACGGCTTTTTGCTTCCCTACTTTTCTGACAACCTCTTCTTGAAGCTCAATCAGCTTTTTAATTTCAGGATAAGCAGCCTCGGTTGCTTTCATTACATCCTCTTCTGAAATTTCTTTTGCTCCCATTTCAATCATGTTTATTAAAAGCTCTCCGTTGGCTTTTACTCCTGATAAAGAAAGATCAATATCGCTTTGCTTCCTTTGCTCATAAGTGGGGTTGAATATCCATTGGTCCTCAATTCTTCCTATCCTAACCAAAGCAACCGGCCCTAAAAAGGGAATGTCAGAAATTGATAAGGCAGTGGAGGCTGCAATAAATGCTAGTGCATCGGGATCATTTTCTCCGTCCCACGACAAGCAGGTCGCGATAACCTGTGTTTCTCTTTTGAATTCTTTTGGGAATCTAGGCCTAATAGCTCTGTCAATCATTCTTCCAGCTAAAATGGCTTCGTCAGTCGGCCTGCTTTCCCTTCTGATGAACCTTGAGCCGAATATCTTGCCTGCAGCGTAAAACCTCTCTTCGTAATCTACTGTTAAGGGGAAAAAGTCCTGGTCGGGCTTGTCCTGTTTTGACATTACGGCTGTGGCCAGAACCTCTGTATCTCCCATTCTAACCAAACAAGAACCTGCTGCCTGTTCAGCCCAGTTTTTAAGATTGATTTCTATTTTTTTGCCCGAAACTTCTGTTTGGAATGTTTCTTCCATTGTTTGGGCCTACGCTTTATTAGAATTTCACCCGGATAATCCAAACTGCTTTGAAGCATTCGGGTGCTATTCTCTATTTTGGGCGCAAGCCGGTATTGTTTGTTATTAAAAGGAACTTTTGAGGGTCCTTGTCTATGTCAATAAACTCATCCGCTATTTCTTTCAGGTGGGAAGAGGTAGTTTTGCCAAAAGCCAAAACTTCCACTCTCTTGCCTTGATTTTTCAAGTATTCAACCAAGGGGACGAAATCTCCGTCTCCTGAAGCAAGAATAATTACGTCCAATGCCGGCGCGGTTCTGATTGCGTCAATGACAACGCCAACGTCCCAGTCCGCCTTTTTCTGACCCCCATAGAATTCCTGGAGGTCTTTGATTCTAGTTTCAATGCCTAGTTTTGTTAAAGCCTCAAAAAAGGGCTCCTCAACCCCGGTTTTAGTCCGCACTACGTAAGCGAAGGCGCGGATGAATTTTCTGCCCGCAACCGCTTCTTTCAGAACTTCTTTAAAGTTTATCCTGGCGTGATAGAGATTTTTTGCAGAGTGGTAAAGATTAGAGGCGTCTATTAAAACCTCAACTCTCTGTTCTTTTGGTTTTGCCATAATTATTTGAGACCCGCTTTCTTAACAATATCTTTGTGCCTCTTTTCAGAAATCTTCTTTAGATAGTTTAAAAGCTTTTTTCTTTTCACCACCATTTTAATCAGACCCCTCTTAGAATGAAAGTCCTTGGGGTGTTTCTTTAGGTGCAGAACGAGCTTGTCTATCTCTTCAGAAAGCAAGCCGATTTGAACCTCGGGAGAGCCCGTGTCCTTATCGTGCACATTCAGCTTCTTAATAATCTTTGTCTTTTCTTCGGTTTTAAGCATATGTTTTAATTGATTTTAAATATATCTTATAATCCTGTCATTGTCAAATCAATTTAATAAGAGTTCTGCTTTCTTATGCCCAATGATGGTGATGCTTTGTGTGCGGTTAAAATATTATGGTATAATAATGAAATAATAACAAAGAAGCTTTCTTTGAGGTTTGAATTGTTTATGAGATGAGAAAAACAAAGAAAATTATCGGTAAAAATAAGGATATCGTTTATCTTATAAGAAAATTCTGCGCAAAAAAACTCACAAGAATGGAGCTGTTGGTTTTTATGCCTTTTTTAATTTTTGTAACTTTCGTTTTGTTAATATCTGGGGCCGGGGTTTTTGAAAAACACATTTCCAGAGATCAGATTATTGGGGGGGCCGTACTTAATCAGAGTGCAATGATTGTAGCGGGTCAACCGGTTAAATGGGCAAAGATTGTGAATGTTAACGCCGTTAAGAGTGGTGAAAGGTATTTGGAGCTTCCCAAGGAAGCTCAAAATATTACTGTTAAATCAGTCCAAGCAGCTCCATCCTCCAAAGAAGAGTTCGCAGAGCTAACAATGGCAGACAGACAGCAACTGGCGGTCGCCTTAAACCAATCTAAGCCCGGCATACTAGCTCGAGGCTGGCAGTTTTTCGTCGCTAATCTTGAAGGGTCTGTCGACCAGATTAAAAATATCTTTAAAGAAGAAAAGAAGGAAGCGAAAAAGGAGGAAATAAATATTGTTAATACAAAAGAAGGCAAGTTCGTTGATTTAACCCCTTTTATACCCGCAGAGATGGATATCCAGCCGGCAGATGAAATAGTACCACAAGAAGACACCACCCCCGCTGTAGAATCAATAACACCGCCACAGCCCGAAGAAATCACCCCCGAAGAGGAAGATGTTATTCCTGTGTTGGAGGAAATAGTACCAGAGGAAGACCAACAAGTAGCAGAGGACAGCTCTTTAGAGGAAGATGCCCTCCAAGAAGAGGAAGATGTTATTCCTGTGTTGGAGGAAATAGTACCAGAGGAAGACCAACAAGTAACCGAGGAAGACTCTTTAGAGGAAGACATCCCTCAAGAGGAAGTGGAGGAAGACGTTCAAGAAATTGAAGAGGATGAAGTCGTAGAAAATGAGGATGACCAGGAAGAGGTAGCAGAGCAGGAAACAGAGGAAGAGGATGTTGTTGATATCCAGGAGGAATATGTTGTTGTTGAATTTGAAACGCCTGCTCCTGAAATTACAGAGCAGGATACAGAAGCAGGGAAATTAGTCACTGTCTCTGCCTCCGATGAGTTAGAATACACAGATGTTTTAGCATATACCGCCATACCCGAGTTCTTTAAGGTAGGCGATGAAGGTAAGATAAAGATAAAGTGGCAGAATAACAACAATCAGGATGTTTCTTTTGCCGCTTATGATTTGGACGGGAACGGAAAGCTTGATTACATAGAATGGACAGTTCCTCACTTATCAGAACAGATTTTTGAGATAATCTTCATCTCCAAAGCATTTCAGCTGGACGAAGACCAAAACATTGTCGCAGATATTTATGACCAAGTGCAAGCGCAAGATGGAAACTACGCAACAGTTCCGCAGGACAATTATATTAGGGCAACATTTGACCAAGCGTTAAACAGCGCAAGTGATACCACAATTTACGCCAAGCCCACAGATTCAAATTCGGCAGCTAATGTAGAACTTTATCCTGTCTACATAGACCAAGATGGTAATATGACCGAGGGTCCGCTTGCCGCCACTTTTGAAAATATAGACCGCGAAGGTTTGTATAAAGTTTTACTCTCAAACCTGCAAACACCTACGGATGTTTTTGATTTGAAAGTGGTTGGGGCGGGCGTAGATTTCGATTCGGCATTTGGAACTGCGTGGAAAGAAGTTTGTGATGATAAAGGAATTTGTGTTTATGAAGGAGAGAAAAAAGGTGTGGTTGCGGAGATTGGGAATAAAGACAGGAAGGTTAAAGATTATGAGCCACATCTTAAGTTGAGTAAATGGGATGATGAGGTTTCGTTTAAGATTAAGGTTCCTGATTCCAAAGAGCAAGGCAAAGATAAGATAAAATGGGATAAAGAGCCTAAGATAAAGGCGGAGAAGGATAGTGTTAGTATTGATTCTGAGACGAGGGAGGTTGAGTGGTATTATAAGGACATTGAGGTGGAGTATTCTGATTCGGTGAGTGTTGATGAGGGTTTGGAGATGGAGGAGATTGTGAAGGAGAGGCCTGATAGCAATGTTTTTGAGTATGAGATTGAGACTAAGAATTTGAATTTTTATTATCAGCCGGCTTTGAATGAAGAGCAACAAGAAGAAGGTTTGACTTGTTCTGAAACAGAATGTATTGATGTGAATGGAACAGTTGTGGTTAATCGTCCTGAAAATGTTGTTGGAAGTTATGCTGTTTTTCATACAGAACAAATGAGTGCCCTTAAAACAAAAGAAGAAGATGCTAAATACGGGTGGGGCAAGGTATTTCATATTTATCGTCCTTTAGTTTATGATGCTGTGGGAAGTGAAATCTGGGGAGACTTGAATATAAATGAAAAGAAAGGAATTTTAACAGTAACAGTTGATAAAAACTGGCTTGATAATGCTGTTTATCCTGTAACTATTGACCCAACTTTTGGGCATACTGGTGAGCCGACAACTGCAACTGGGGCTTACAATTACTTGATAGCAAATGGAGCTTCAACGCAAGGATACTCTGCGCCAGAAAACGGTACAATTACGGCGATGAGTGTAAAGACTTATTACACAGACGGCTCCTCGGCACCGATTACGCTCGGCATTTTTAGTGACAATACTAAACCCCTCGCAATATTGGCCGATACCGTGGGTGGCACGACTTCAAATTACGCCTGGATTGCTGACTTGGCGATTGACAATCCTGCTGGTGGTTATGTTATGACTGCTGGTCAAAAACTGTGGCTGGCATTCGAAAATGGGGGGACCAGAACATCGAGCTATTACTACGATACTGTGAGCGGATATAGAACTTACTATAAATCTGGCGGTAATCCCTATCCCGGAGGAACCTTTTCGGGCGTACCAACCGATGCGGCAACAAACGACCGGAAATTCGGCATCCGCGCGACCTATACAGTGCCCCCTTCAAACACCGCCCCGACCGGCACGTTTAATTCCGCAACTCAAAACACTGATGGCACTGGCAACGTAGCTGCTTCCATAACTATAGCAGATACAGAAAATAATGACTCTAAAGCAAAAATTGAGTATAGCGCGGTCTCTGATTGTTCCAGTGGCCAAACAAAAGCAACATTGACCGGAACACCTACAGCCACTGTCACGCCTGCGCCAGATCTTACTCAAGCCAACGCCTACCAACTTGGAACTTCAACGCCGATAAAAACAACCTCGGCAAACACAGTTGGTTTTGTTTGGGATTCAAAAACCGACTTGCCTTCAGCCACTGGCGGCACAAACTATTATTTGTGTCTGACCGCCAATGATGGAACAGTTGATCAGACAACCATCGGCCCAAGCTCGGCGATAGCGGTTGATAACACCGCGCCAACCAACCAAAATACTGTCTTTGCCGCCTCCACTTCTAAAGTAGGCGGAGCTAGTGTTACAATTGTTTCGTCAGGAGACGCCACCAACAATGTTTGGTTTGCTCC
>JAHIEB010000033.1 GCA_018894075.1 Patescibacteria group bacterium
ATCCCTCCATCTTCTTTCTTCCTCTAAGATCTTGCCTATTGAAATTTTGCCTGCTTTAGATATTTCTCTTTGAAAAGAACAAGAAGCAAATATGCTACTGTTAGAAAATCCTGGAAGGCTTAAGAAGTCTTGCGATTTCTGCAACCCGCTTAATATTTCTTCATATTTATTGGTTGGGAAAAGCGTAATATGCTTACAACCAGGCAGAGACACTAGCATAACTCTTTTTGCAGGGATTTGTGCACGAATTGCCGTAGGCATAACTACTCTTCCTTTGTTATCTAACCTACGAATAAAACTTAAGCCTTCTGGCCCAGATGCGGGGCTGGAGGCAGATTTGGCAGGAGGAACCATAGTAATTGGTGAACTGCTTCCATGCGAGAAATCGCTGTATCTTTCTTCAAAATTCTTGTTTGGCTTATTATCTCCCCCATTCCAACCCTGTAGATTATCCTTACTTGTATGGCCTTTGCGGTATATTAAATAAGCTATTCCTAAGGCAACCATTGCAATGCCTATCCACTCAATATAACCCAGCGGGCTGGAGCTTGCCTTTCTTACCGTCCGCCTATGCCAGTATCCGCCTAATTTTTGCAAAATCAAAGGCGCGGCATCGAAATCTCCCGCTAAAGCATATTTTTCGCCTGAACCGGAAATCATTTTCTCAAAACGAGGCAGAAAATACTCCTGTAATGCCTTTTCATAATTAGCTTTTTTCCGTGCATATTTAACTGACTCCTTGAGCAAGCGCACAAAGGGATTATCGGTATTTTGTGGAAGAAGCAAGGTATAGACATCTATAGTGTTTTCTGAATAAGGTATAATGATAGCGCTCTCGTGGCCGGCTTTTTCTACAACATTGGCTATGTCGCTTAATGAAATAAAAGTAAGCCCTATAGGATGTATATGCCAAGAATGTTCTTCTGGCAATAAGGGGTAAGTATACACATTATCTAAACCCATGCCAGTTACTCTAAACGTCCAACGGCCTTGCTTTTGCCAATAGACACCCCCGATTTCTCCGAATAGAGCATCGTTCCAAAACTCCTTTATCATATAGGCAAACATCTTTTCTTCACTCGCAAAATCCGGCCACTCCCTTACAATTAACTCCTGAAACCTCGACATATTAACAACTCGATAAACACTCCCAGGGTCTTTCCTAAGCGTTTCGTTCGCCTTGCTCACTAAATTTATTCCTACCGTAAGCATCCCTGCAATAACCAGGCATAAAGACGGAATAATTAGCTTCCTTATGCTCAGCGGGCTTGCGGCGGCGGGGCTGGAGGCGAGCGGACCAAAATATTCGATTGCTGTAAATATCTCTTTTCTATATTGGCCTAAGGCCTCCTGGGTTATCTTTCCTTCTTTCCCTTTTTTCCATATATCAAATATCTGTTGGATAGAGTAGAAGGAATAAGCCTTTGCAAACTTTCTCAATGCTTTTTCAATTAATGCCGCTGCATAAAATACTGACGTTGCAGCCTTCTCCAGGTTTTCCCTGATTTCTTTTTCGCTCAATACCACGGGCTCTCTATTGGCTGCGGACTTACTTTTTTCAAACATCTCCACAACATCTGAGAAAGTATAACTGGTTCCTATTGCCATTTGGGCGCAGGCGATATAAGTTTCCGGGGTATCCAGAGATAGTTTCTCAACCAATTCAGAGGCGATATCTTTACCGGAAAGCAATACCCCAAACAAATGCGCCCGTATAATGTAATTTACCGCCTTCTGGTTATCTTTCTGGCAGTATTCGCAATTCACGATCACAAAATCTTTGTCGCCAATGACGCCTCTATGAATTATTGACTGGCCCAAATCCTCTACAAAGATAATCACATCCCAATCAGAAGGATTATCTGTCCAAAGGGCGCTACCGTATAGATACACAGCAATTGGTTGTGCTTTTTTTGTTATCTTTCGCGCAAAAGTTACTAATTCTTCGGCCTTCTTTCTCGAAGGAACCTTAAGCCCTGGGATGCCGGTTGGGCTGGAGGAAACAACGGCCCGCGTACCTCCACTAATTATGCGAGCCGTTGATTTTGTATACGGGGATGTTGTTATTTTTAGCGGCGATGATGTAACCGATAATCGTGTCGCGGTCAGTGCCCCCAAGCTCCTCCCACGAATTCGCCTGTCCGTTACGGGTGTAGACGCGGCCGTTGCCGCCATCAAAGACGAGGAAGAGGCGGGTGTGGCCGCTGCCGTTTTCCTTAGCACAGGCGAATACGGTGTTGTCTTTCTCAAAACTGACAAGATGGTCAAACTTGAGTTCTGCGTAATTAATCTTAACCATAGCACACCTCCTAGAATTGTAATGAGGGCCACAACAAGAGGGGTCAGTTCCCGGAGGTATGGGACTCCTGCGTGACCCTCAATTACAATAAAAGCCGCCAATCCTAAAGCCACGGCAAATAGGACGAACGGCTGGGTTAATAATCTTCCTTTGGTTAAGTCGTTTAAGATTGGACTACTTATTGCTACAGTTGATGCATTTTCTTTTCTGAATAGATACAAAAATTCTACCTCTTCCCTATATGCGGCTTTTTCACAAGGCTGATCAAAATATTCCACTCCATGTCTAGAGTAGAATGTCTTTGTATTAATCTGAACGATGTGCTTTAATTCATGTACCAGGGTTTGTTGCCCACTAAGACTATTGGGATTGTGAGAACCAAGAAATAATACACAGGATGTGCCGTCGCAAAGGATCTTCTTCATATGTATCCTAGCTACATCCCGTATCGTATCTTCC
>JAHIEB010000034.1 GCA_018894075.1 Patescibacteria group bacterium
AATACAACAGGACCACCCCAAGATGGGGACACAATTGCAATAGTATCGCCTTTTTTTAATTTTTTTGGTTTTATATAATCCATATTATTTATTAAAAAATTATTTTACCTTATTTTGCCTGTTTTATAGTAAAAATGCAACCAAAATAGCCTTTTAGCAATAAAAAGTTCCGATATACCATGGCCCTATTAAATATTGGGACTCAATTTACGAGGGGAAAATATAAAGTGTTCACTTTGCGCGGGCAGTGGGACGCAGTTTAAACTTGGTTCTGGCAGAACTTTTCTATGGAGCCAATTACTATTCTGAAATAAAAACTACTTTTTTCTTATTTCTTTGCTGGCTTGAGAACACGTACGAATAAATACAGCTTGTCTAGAGATATAGGATAGCCAGCCTGACATGCATCTAGACCAACCCGAGGCCCTCCTCCAGTGCCAGCACCCAAGAGGAACATACTCATGGCCTCCTTAGAGCCAGCTATGGGTTCTCTGGCGACCGTGAATGTTTCATCGTTTTTTTGATCTTTGTACTGCAAACGAAGTTGAGGAACAAGTTCGGTGGGTAAAAAGTCTAGGCCAAGCTCCCTCGCCTTGATTATCATATCGCTGTATTCAGCACCCTCGGGAAGTCCGAATGACCTTGCGGAGAAAATAACGGCTTCGTACCCCTGTTTTTCATTCAAAAACGCACTCTCCTCTAGAAGTCGCCCCAAAAGGCCCTCTGCGCTGGCGTTAATTTCCCATCCCTCCCGTCTTAAGATAGTTTTAGCATCGTCTACGCTCCTAACGGAATCGTCTGATTTTATGATTCTCCGGAAAGGTTTTTTATCTGGAAACCTTTCGTAAACATGCTCCACGCCTTCCGGTAAGAGGCTTAGAACTTCTGGGGTCCATTCGCCATTATAGACAACCGTATCTTGCCTAATTTGATTTTTCCCAAGAGCGACCTGATTTGGCTGACATCCAAAAATAATCGACAAATCTTCTACAATATCCCGTAGCTCACGCAGTTTTTCGATTCTCGGATCCTTTTGGTAACCGAAGCCATCAATCTGTCCATCAACCTCATAAAGAAATCTTAATTCATCCCGAGTTAATTCAAGTTTCTCCAGAGACTCTTCTGCTTTATCTGCTTGCCCATCCTCAACATCTCCCCTTCCTTGTTCGCGCGCTGATATCTCTTCATTAATTCCTCTTTCTATAATTTCTGACATCTTTTTAAACCTACTCTCAATTTCCGTCAGACGCCTCATATCAGCAACCCTTTTTTCATATTTTTCAGCTCCGGGTAATCCTTTCATTTTTTCTTTTGCAGCTTCCATCATGGATGGTTCAAGATTTTGATCGGCATTAATACCGCGAATTTCGGCTATTTCACCGCTCTGCATCCTTATTGCAACTCTTGGTATAGAATTGCTACCTTTTTTATCATTACTATAAAAAACATAGAAATCACCTGCCTCTAATTGTTTTCTTGCCACGCCTTCCCCGGCCGTGCACCAGCCGGTTCCGTGTCCTTGGAGGGACTTATAAAGTGGCTCTGCGTCGCTTCCCTGGTCGTATTTTACCCATTCACCCTGAACATTCTCTTTTTCTTCCTGCGATGCTGGAGTAATTTTTTCAATAGCATGAGCATAAAGTTTTCCGAAATTAGCTGTCTTTAGAAGCTTTCCCCACCGTTCATCTGTAGCTCCATCTTTTGCCTCTTTTTTATGTGACTTCTCTATGGAATCTAATACGTACGCCAATGCTTCTCGGTTGATGTCCGGAAACGGAGCAGTTGTTCCCTTGCTTCTCTTTTTGAACTCTTTTTTTTCTTTATCGTATTCAGATAGCTTGGTAACACTTCGAAAGGCAAAGTATTTTAGCCAATTGGGATAAGTGGCGTCTTCCGAGCCCAAATAGTCCACCCACACGTCCAAACTCTGTGTTTGATCGTGGATAATCGTATCTGCCATTTGTTTTCGCATTTCATCGGTTATCTCTATGTCTCCGTGCCCCTGCTCTCTTGCGATTCTTTTTTGGTGTTCAAAATAGCTTTCTGGAATGTCTTCTGACTTTATTACAAATAGTTTGTGGAGCTTGTCTTTTAGAATACCCACTCTTCTCTCTCTTTTTTCTGGATCCTTTGGATTAAAAACCTCATCCAACCTATCCAAATACGCCTCAATCTTTTCTTTGGGCTGGGGCTTCACTTTTTCTCCGCCTCTTCTATCCTGCCTGCGAACCGCACTTGCTACCTCTTCGGACTTCGGCAGGTCAGGATACTTCTCCTCTAGAAATCCTTTTGGTTCTCCTTCTCTCATAAATAGTTTAGTAATTATATTCACTTACTCTATCAAAAAACCAGTATGTTAGAAAGAGGGCTTCC
>JAHIEB010000035.1 GCA_018894075.1 Patescibacteria group bacterium
AGTAGTTTTGGTTTCTCATGATATAGAAAGAATGACTAAAGAGGCAATGCACATTGCCTGCGTTGACCATGCTCTAGTCTGCCACAACTCTGCCGAGGAGTTCTTAAAAGAAAGCAGAGTGGTTAATGCATTTCACCGCCATGATTAATATCTTTGAATACAGCTTTATTATCAGGGGTCTTGAAGCGGGTCTGATTGTAGCAATTATTGCGCCTCTGGTAGGTATTTTTCTAGTACTAAAGAGATACTCCCTTATTGCAGACACTTTGGCTCATGTTTCTTTTGCTGGAATAGCCATAGGCCTGTTAACAGGAATAAATCCCATTTTTACTGCTTTGGGGGCAACGATCATCGCTGCCTTGGGGATTGAAAAGCTTGCTAAAAAGGTCTATGGAGAATCAGCTTTAGCTATTTTCCTTTCAGGCGGATTGGCCTTGGCAGTGGTAATCTTGAGTTTTGGCAGAGGATTTAACGCAAACCTTTTTAAATATCTGTTCGGTAGCATTGCTACTGTGACCAGGCAGGATATTTACATTATTATGGGTCTGGCTGTGTTTACGGCTCTTATCCTGGCTGTGCTGTATAAGAAATTAGTTTACATCTCCTTTGACCAAGAGTCGGCTCAAGTTTCAGGTCTTAAGGTGGAGAAAATAAATGCAGTACTCATAATCTTATCTGCCCTGGTTGTTTCTTTAGCCATACCCATTGTCGGGGTGCTGTTAATTTCAGCTCTTGTCGTAATTCCTGTTGTTTCGGCTCTGCAGTTGAAAAAGAGTTTTATTCATACTCTTTTGTACGCAGAGCTGATCTCTGTCTTTTCTGTCATCTCGGGGATTTTTGTTTCTTTTTACCTTAATTTGTCTGCTGGAGGAACAATTGTTCTGATTATGATCGCCATCTTTATATCCTTATCTTTAAAAAAATGAATCTTCTAGAAGTTTTTGAGGAATTAAAATCAGGGGAGCAGGGCTTAACCTCAAAAGAGGCCTTATTGAGATTGCAGATATTCGGCCAGAATAAATTGCCCGAAGCTAAATCAGACGGGTTTATTAAGATATTCTTTAGCCAATTCAAAAGCCCCTTAATTTATATTCTCTTGGGGGCTTGTTTTATCGTATTCCTTTTAGCTGAATTTATAGACGGATTCATAATTCTGGCTGTTTTAATCCTAAATGCTATTGTTGGAACAGTGCAGGAAGGGAAAGCTCAGAACACCCTTAGAGCTCTAAAAAAATATACAGAGACGTCGACGGCTGTTTTAAGAGACGGAAAAGAAGTGATCCTTACTGACAAGGAGCTGGTGCCGGGAGATATAATTCTACTTCAAGAGGGTGCCAAGATCCCGGCTGATGCGAGATTGATTTTAGCTAACAATCTTAAAATAGACGAATCTGCTTTAACAGGAGAATCAGGGCCAGTCCATAAAACTTTAGAGCCGGATGAAAAATCGTTAGTAGCTCGAGATATGGTTTTTAAAGGAACCAGTATGCTTTCTGGTTCAGGCAAAGCAGTAGTTATTTATACTGGCATAAAAACAGCAGTAGGAAAGATTGCTAAAGAAATTGCTAGCATTGACGCTGAAATGCCCCTAAAGAAGAATATTAAGTCTCTGTCCCGTTGGATCATTGTTTCTGTGGCAGTGGTGAATATATTGTTGTTTTCCTTAGGCGTTATTTCCGGCCAGAACATAAAAGACCTGGTTTTAATAATGGTTTCTATTTCGGTTTCTATGGTCCCGGAGGGACTTCCGATTGTTATCACCTTAATACTAGCAGCCGGAGTGTGGAGAATGAGCAAGCGCAATGCTCTGGTTAAAAAGCTTCAGGCAGTGGAAGCTTTGGGGCAGGCTGAAATAATCGCCGTAGACAAGACCGGGACTATCACCAAGAATGAAATGGTTGTTCAAAAAGTGTTTGTAGATAACGCCTTGTTTAAAGTCGAAGGAATAGGATATGAGCCAAAGGGATCGGTGCGAATCAACAAAGAGTTAGTCGAGCCGCTCAACCATCCAGGATTTATCTTTGCAGTCAAAAACGCCGCTCTTTGTGTTGACGCCAGAGTAATGTTTTCTGAAAAAGAAAAGCAGTGGCAGGCAAGAGGAGACCCCACTGAGGCGGCTCTGCTTGTTTTATCAAAGAAGATCGGGCTGAACAAAGATGTTCTAGAAAGAGAGTCGCCCTCTATTGTTGAGTTTCCATTTGACTACCAATTAAAAATGAGAGCCTCCTTGAGGGGCATCGGAAAAACGAGTACTTTGATAGTAGCCGGGGCTCCAGAGAATATCCTAAGCATTTCTGAAAAAGTGTGGCACTCGGGCAAATGCTGCGCCTTTTTAAAAGATGAAAAAGAACAACTTAAGGATGTTTTTGAGAGAATGTCAGAGCAGGGCTTGCGGGTTGTTGCTTTGGCAATCAGCGAAAGGCCCCAGAAAAGGAATCCTTTTAACAAGCTGACCTTTGTTTCTTTATTCGGGATGAAAGACGCTTTAAGACCGGAGATAAAAGAGTCGGTGAAAAAAGCCCAGTCCGCCGGAGTAAGAGTAATTATGATTACCGGAGACTACAGGGTGACAGCCAAGGCGATAGCGTCTGAAGCAGGGATATATAAGCAGGGGGACAAAATTATTGACGGAGACCAGTTGGAAAAAACAAAAGACATTACCAGCGCCACGATTTTTGCCAGAGTCACCCCCAGCCATAAATTGAAGATAATAAACGCCTTTAAAGCAGAGAGAAAGATAATAGCTATGACCGGAGACGGAGTTAACGACGCTCCTTCCCTTGTGGCCGCAGATTTAGGGGTGAGTATGGGAAAGATTGGCACAGAGGTGGCAAAAGAGGCTTCAGATATAGTACTTCTAGATGATAATTTTGAAAGTATTATTTCTGCAATAGAGGAGGGAAGATCCATTTACAAGACAATAAAAAAGGTGATTCTCTATCTTTTTTCAACCAGCATCGGGGAGGTCTTAGTTATTGCCATTGGTTTTTCTTTGGGGTATCCTTTGGTCATCCTGCCGGTTCAGATTATATGGCTTAATTTCGTGACAGACGGGTTTCTGGATATTTCACTGGCAAGCGAGCCTGCCGAAAAGATGTCATCGGCAAGCAAGCACATAATAGATCCTTTAATGATTTTGAGAATGGTTTTAATGGCTGTGCCAATGGCTATTGGAGCATTGATCGTATTTGGTCTGGAGCCGGATTTAGCAAGAGCAAGGACAACAGTTCTTTTAACTCTAGCTGTCTTCCAGTGGTTTAATGCCTGGAATTGCCGGTCAGATAAAAAGTCTCTTTTTCATAATATTCTCTCAAACAAGTTCCTTTTATTCTCTACTTTGGCAGTTATATTTCTGCAGGCCTTGGCAGTTTACCATCCCTTCTTTCAGAGTATATTGCACACAGTTCCTCTGGCTTTGGGCGATTGGGCTCTGGCAATAGGAATTGCTTCCTCTATAATATTAATTGAGGAGGCAAGAAAGTTTCTTAGCAGGTCAGTAGAGCGTTTAGGCGTTTTAAAAAAGAATGCTATATGAATTTAACTGATGAAAATTTTGAGCAGGCTGTAAAAAAAGAGGGACTTGTTTTGGTTGATTTCTTTGCTGAGTGGTGCTCCCCCTGCTCGGTTTTGGGGCCTATGCTCGAAAAGATAGAAAAGGACATGGAGAAAAGGTTTACTTTGCTAAAGGCAGATGTCAATGCCTTGCCCCTAACTTCCCAGAAATTTCAAGTAGACAGAATTCCCATGGTTATATTGTTTGACAAAGGAAATACTATTTCCGGGTTCATCGGACTAAAGTCAGAGGAGGAGATAAGG
>JAHIEB010000036.1 GCA_018894075.1 Patescibacteria group bacterium
CATGACACACTTCCTTTCTCCAACTTATAGCCGGAAAAATTACCTCTGCCCGAGGTTAAGGGGCTTGACCGAAGTAGTCATAGCCAGAAAATACCAAATTTATTAGTGTCTTTTGGCTATGACTACCAAACGCAAGTGAAAATATGGATATAAAAGAACTAATTTACTATGTTTATATTATGTCATATTGACAAATCTATGTCAAGCCCAAACGTCTTTTTTTCACATCTTAAACAATATTAGAACCATTATTTTTATTGTATAATCAATAAATGAAAAAGTTTTTGTTTTTAATTATTGCTTTTTTAATTTTTCCCTATTTTGTTTTAGCATCAGACAAAGTGGAAATCAACACAGCGTCGCTGGAGCAATTGGACACCTTAATTGGTATTGGACCAACATACGCTCAAAGAATAACTGATGCCAGGCCGTTTTCTTCTGTTGATGACTTGATAAGGGTGAAAGGCATTGGAGAAAAAACTCTGCAAAAAATAAAAGACCAGGGGTTAGCATATGCTGAAACCCAAGCCATAATTTTGGCTGAACCAATAGTGCCTCCGCAAGATATAGTTATCCCGACAGTCTATCCAATGGGCATTGTTTTCAGCAAAGTCCTTCCCTCTCCTGACGGGCCAGACACAAAAGAGTGGTTTGAGTTGTATAATACGAATTCAGAAAGTGTTGACCTTTCTGGTTGGAAGGTTTACGATAGGCAAGGAAAAACAACTACCTATGTATTTCCTGTGGGTTCTGTTATAAAAAAGAGTCTTACTTTTAAAAGAGCTGACACAAAAATAACCCTTAATAACGACTCTGATGGGCTGGTTTTAGAAGATCCCAACGGAAGTATTGTTGATGAAATGTCATATAGCGATGCAAAACAAGGACAGATATACGGCAGGGATTCCAAGCCAGAGGTTGTCATGGGCCAGACCAAAGAATATAATAACTTAGAGAAGACCCTTTTAGCTGGAGAGCTAGAATCTGAAAATCCTTTTCCTTTTATTTTAATCTTATCTATTTTAACAAGTATAATTTTACTAGTAATCTTTATTAAATATGTCAGGACACAGTCACTTCAAAACAATAAAGGCCCATAAAGAGGTAGCTGACGCAAAAAGAGGGAAAATATTTGCCAAAATAGGCAAAGTTATTTCTCTGGCAGCTAAAGACGGCCCAGACCCTGCCGTTAATTCAAAACTAAGGACAGTTATTGAGCAGGCAAAAATTGCTAATATGCCTAAAGATAATATTGAAAAGGCTATTAAAAGAGGGTCTGGGGAATTAGACGGAAGCTCCTTGGAAGAAGTTTCCTTTGAGGGGTTCGGCCCAGGAGGCACGGCTTTAATAGTCGGGGGAATCACTGATAATAAAAATAGGACCTTAGCTGACGTAAAACAAATCTTTAACCGGTATGACGCCAAATTAGCAGGAGAGGGAGCCGTTAGGTGGATGTTTGAAAGAAGAGGAATTATATTAATTGAAGAAATCTCTCTGCCCAAAGAAGAGGCGGAGTTAATTGCTATTGAGGCCGGAGCTGAAGATATTGCATGGCAGACAGGGGGGTTGGAAATATATACCCAGCCGCTGGAATTAGAGAATGTTAAAAAGACGCTTGAGGAAAAATCCCTTAAGATAGCTTCTTCTTTTTTAGGGTGGGTCCCAAAAGAATCAATCGATATAGATCAAAAGGCTAAAGAAAAGAATGAAAAAATGTTTGAAGCTTTGGATGAGAACGACGCCATACAGGAAATATTTTCTAACATCAAATGATAATACTCGGCTTAGATCCGGGCACAGCCACCACTGGATATGGAATTATACGGAAAGAAAATCAAAAATTCACATTAATTGATTTTGGCTGTATTTGCACCCAAACAGATAAAAGCGCAGGGCAACGATTAAGGGAGATAAACTGCGAACTAGAAAAGCTGATAAAAAAACACAAGCCCGATTTAATATCGGTAGAAACCGTATATTTTTTTAAGAATCTAAAAACCGCAATGCCGGTGAGTCAAGCAAGAGGCGTGATACTTTTTACTGCTGCCAAGAAAAATATCCCCGTATGCGACATCACTCCTTTGCAGATGAAAATGGCTGTTGTCGGATATGGAAGGGCAGATAAAAAGCAGGTGCAAAAAATGGTTGGAAATATCCTAGAATTGGATAAGCCTATAAAATCAGACGACGCGGCAGACGCCCTTGGAATAGCTATTTGCGGAGGACTAAAGTTTTACACATCTTGACAATAGTTGTCATAAAAATACAATAATTAAATGGTCGAGCAAAACCTAACAAATTAAAAGGGGTTGTAAATTAAAAATGGCCGAGGAAATCTTTACCCGCTTTGTAAACCTCTATGACGACCTTGATGATTCAGAGGTAGACGACCTAGACGATGAAGAAACAGAGGAGGCCGAGGAGGCAGACGGCGAAGAGCCCGCAGAAGAGGAGGAAGCCGATGACGTTGATGTCCCGGGGGAAGAGGAGGAGGTATAGAAGAAAAACCTTGCTTTGTGCAAGGTTTTTCGTTGCTCTTTTGTTAAATTTAGTGTTTAATAAGTTTATGAAATTGATTAAAATCCTCCTTCGTGTTGCTAGATATTTTGTTGTCTTATTTTTATTGAGCGCCCTGTTTGTTGTCGGGCTTTTTATCTATTATGGGAAAGACCTGCCCCAACCAGATGACTTTACTGAAAAACCATTCATCCAATCCACTAAAATATATGATAGAACGGGCAAGGTTATTTTATATGATATTTACGGAGAGGAAAAACGGGAACTGGTTTTTTTAGATGAGATTTCAGAGAATTTAAAAATGGCTATTTTAGCATCGGAGGACTCAAGGTTTTATGAACATTCTGGCATAGATTTTCAAGGAATAGCCAGAGCTATTTTAATTGACTTAAAGCTTTGGAAAAGAGAACAAGGGGCCTCCACAATAACCCAGCAACTAATTCGATCTTCCTTTTTAAGCACCAAGAAGACGATTGCCAGAAAGGTCCAAGAGATTATCCTTACTTTGGAGCTTGAGCAAAAATACTCTAAAGACCAGATATTTGAATGGTATTTAAACCAAATACCTTTTGGTCAAAATGCTTATGGAATAGAATCTGCTAGCCAGACATATTTTGGTAAAACAGCCAAAGACCTATCTGTCCCCGAGTCTGCTGTTCTAACTGCCATGATAGCGGCTCCCAGCTACTACTCTCCCTACGGCCCGAATAAAGAAGAGCTACTGAAGAGAAAGGACTGGGTTTTAGAAAGAATGCAAAAAAACAATTTTATATCAAAAGATGAATTAGCTTTTGCTAAAACTGAAGAAATCCAGTTTAAAAATAACAAACAAACTATAAAGGCTCCTCATTTTGTTTTTTACATCCTCCGCTATTTAAAAGATAAATATGGAGAAACCTTTTTAATGGAAAAGGGGCTAAAAGTATATACCACCCTAGATTGGGACATCCAACAGAATACCGAAGCTGTTATTGAGGCAAAAACAGAGACCAGTAAGGGATATAATGCGAACAATGCGGCAGCTGTTGTTTTAGACCCAAAAACAGGAGAAGTTTTGGCTTTAGTTGGGTCTAAAGATTATTTTGGGACATCATACCCAGAAGGGTGTAAATCAGAACTTGGCCAATGCTTATTTGATCCCAAGTACGATGTAGCCACACTAGGCAAAAGACAGCCCGGTTCTTCTTTTAAACCATTTGTTTATGCCACTGCTTTTGATAAGGGGTACACCCCTTCAACTATTTTATGGGATGCCCCGACAGAGTTTAATACGAGTTGTAATCCAGATTGCACCCAAACAACAGACCAATACGGATTAAAGTGTTATAACCCGAGGAATTACGATGGGGTATATAGAGGAAAGGTGACCTTAAGACAGTCTTTAGCTCAATCTTTAAATCTTCCCTCTGTAAAACTATTATACTTGGCTGGAATTGAAGAAAGCTTAAGGACCGCCCAAAACCTTGGATTAACAACATTAACCGACAAAGATCGCTACGGACTGTCTTTGGTTTTGGGTGGAGGAGAGGTAAACCTTTTAGAAATGACTTCTGCTTATGGTGTTTTTGCAACAGAGGGATATAGGACGCCTCCGGTCAATATTTTGCGGATAGAAGACGCTGATGGAAATATTATAGAAGAAAACAAAAAAGTTGCAGAGAAAGTTTTAAGCACGCAGACAGCAAGATTAATAAACGATATATTGTCAGATAACGAAGCGAGGCTCCCCGCTTTTGTTAGAAATAATCCTCTGTACTTTTCAGGGTATGATGTTGCCGCAAAAACAGGGACCACCTCAAGCTATATGGATGTTTGGACAGTGGGATATACCCCCTTTGTTGCAGTCGGAGTGTGGGCGGGAAACAATGACAACTCTCCCATTAATAAGCAGAGCGGGATCGGGCTTGCCGCCCCCATTTGGCGGGGAATAATAGAAAAAATTATATCTACTCACCAAAAAGAATATTTTACAGAGCCAGATCCTGTTTTTTCTCAAAACCCGGCACTACAAGGTATTATTCCAGATGGAGAAAATCATTCTATTCTGCAGTATATTAATGCAAAAAATCCCAATGGGCCGTATCCTCAAAATCCCAATGAGGACCCCCAATATTCCGCTTGGGAGTATGGGGTTTTACATTGGGCTCCTTTTGGCGAAGAATAATTTATGCTGTTTTAATCGGCATGACCACGTATAAATAACTCTCGTCTCCTATCGGCTTTAAAATACATGGCCCCTCTTCTTCTGAAACACTAAAAGACACTTCAGAGCTTTTAATGTTGTTTATGCCATCAATTAGAAATTTATGATTAAAAGCCATCTCAACAGGAGAGCCCGAGGCTTTTATTTCTAAGCTGGACGTGCTTTCTCCAACCTCGGGGCTTTTAGCAAAAACTTCCATAACTTTTTCTGAAGGATCAATATTGAGTTTTATTTCGCTCACTTTTCCAGAAAATAAAGAGGCGGTTTTTAGGTGGTTTAAAAACTCTTCTTTTTTGATAATTATATTTGTTTTAAATTTAAGGGGAATGATATCTTGATAATTTGGATATTCTCCCTCAATTAACCGTGAAAAGATTTGCGCTTGCGGGTGTTTAAATTCTTTCATTGAGAGCTCAAAAAGAGTCTGGTTTGAGCTAAAACAAATTTTTAAATCGCCTTCCTTATCTGAAAAAGTGTTTATTATTTCTCTAGCTGATTTTTGGGGTAAAATTATACTGCACTCTTTTTTGTTTTCAATGGTTAGGGTTTTTTCAGCTAACCTAAAACTATCTGTCGCAACAATTTTTAAAGAATTTGAGGAAAAATGAAGATATACGCCCGATATCTCGGGTCGCGCTTGGGATGGAGAGGCAATATCTATTATTTGGGAGAGGCCCTGGCAGAATTTTTTATTATCTATTAACAATTGGTCGCTATCGGAAACCTCTGGAATTAAGGGGAAGTCTTCTGGATTAAATCCTTGTATTTGTGTTTTATATTCTTTACACTCCACTAAAAGGTTTTGTTTTTTCTCTTCTATATTAATTTTTTCTTCTGGGAGAAGGGAAATAAAGCTGGATAAAAATCTAACAGGTATTACGGCTTTTCCTTTTTTTATCCCCTTGCATGGAACCCAATATTTAATCGCTGTTTCTAAATCAGTAGCAGTTAATAAAAGCAGGTTGTCTTCGGCAGACATTAAAACATTATCTAAAATGGGGAGGCTGATGTTTTTACCAACAACTTTCTCTACAATATTCAGGGCGGTTTTTAAATTGTTTTTTAAAATTTCTAATTTCATAATTAATTAAATATATTTATAGTTATTATTAAGATAGTGTAAATTTGGATTTTAATCTTATTTTTGGGGGACAACCTGTGTATGGCATCTTTAAAAACAAGGGAGTTCTAGGGTTAATGGCGGGGGTAAAAATCATTCCATCTGTTTTACACAGGAGTTATCCACTATATATTCTCTGCTTTATTAAGTTGATTTCCTCAGTTAATCTATTATTTGCCTCAAACTCTTGCCCCATTTTTCTACAAGCATAAATGGCGGTTGTGTGGTCTTTCCCCCCAAATTTTCTAGCTATAGCCGGGAAAGAATATTTTAATTCTCTCCTTAATAAAAACATCGCTATTTGTCGCGGTTTAACAATCTCTTTTTTTCTTGTAACCTCAAAGAGGTCTTTTTCCTCTAGGTTATAAAATTTGGCGACAGATTCTATTATCTTCTTATAATTAGCCACATCAAAAGGAGAGAACACATAGCTCTTTAATAGCCTCTTAGCTGTGTCTAAATTGGGAAGAGAGCCATTCATCCTAGAATGTATTAAAAGCCTGTTTAAAGCCCCTTCCAGCTCCCTTATGTTCTTTTTAACATTAGATGCTATGTAGTCTAAAACGTCTTCGGGCAGGTTTAAGCGTTTTTCCTGTATTTTGTTTTTTAAAATAACCAACCTGGTTTCATAATCAGGGAAACTTATATCAGCAATCATTCCGCCCTCAAACCTGGATCTTAATCTTTCTTCTAGCTCAGGGATGGCATTCGGCGGTCTGTCAGAAGAAAGAATTATTTGTTTATTCTTTTCATATAATGCATTAAAGGCATGGAAAAACTCTTCCTGTGTTTTGTTTTTTCCCGCTAGAAATTGAACATCATCAATAATAAGAACATCGATTTGGGTCAGGGTATTTTTGAAAACATCTATATTGTGGTTTCTAATAGCATTGACGATATTGGTTATGAATTTTTCTGAAGAGAGATATCTAACCTTTTTCTTCTTGTGGGCTAGAGCTATTTTATTGCCCACAGCTTGTAAAAGATGGGTTTTGCCGAGGCCGACTCCTCCATAGATAAATAAAGGGTTATAAGTAAGACCCGGATTTTCAGAGACTGCCCAGGCTGCGGCATGAGCTAGTTCGTTGAAAGAGCCCACCACAAAGCCATCAAAGCTGTAGCGGGGATTTAAATTAGTCTCTTTGTCAATTTTAAATTCTTCAAAATTTAACTGTTCTATATTCGGCTTTTCAATAGAAGGTTCTTTTTTTACCCCTTGCGGCTTAATAATATATTCAATATCCCGGATTTTATCGTCTAATTCGTGTAAAATTTTAGCAATTAGTTTATTATATTTATTACTAAGCCACTCTTTAGAAAAAGCATTAGGAACTGAGACAATGGCTTTGTCGTCTTTTATAGAAACAATCTCGGTATTTTGAAACCAGGTCGCAAAATTAGCCTTTGAAATATCAAATTGAATCTGCGTCAGAACGGATTGCCAAAGCTCTTTAGTGTCCATGCTTAAAAATTGATAACAATGATTCACTGTATTAAATTTCACCCAGCGAGTCAATAAGAAAATCTTATTCATAATTATAACAAATAGAGAAGTTATACAAAAATGAACCTAAAATACCACTCGGTGTTCATAACCTGTGGAAAAGTTGTGAGAGTCTCAAAGGATAAGCAAAATTTTGTCAATTGACCTAAAACAAAGTTTATACTATACTGATTAATACTTAATTAAGAAAAACATGAGTTTTACATACAAGCCGAAAAAGAAAAAAAGGCGAAGGACCCACGGGTTTTTAAAGAGAATGAGGACGCAGGACGGACAGAAGGTGGTAAAAAGAAGGAGAGCGAAGGGAAGAAAGCGGTTAACAGTATAATATGCTGCCCGAAAAAAACAGGATAAAAAAGAAGAAGGATTTTGAGGCCATATTTAAAAACGGCAAAAAAGTCCAAGAGGGGTGCCTGTTTTTAAAAATGGCCAAAAACACTTTGGATTATAGTCGCTTTGCCTTTATCGTCAGCCAAAAAGTGTCTAAAAGCGCGGTTAAAAGAAATAAAATAAGAAGACAGTTGGTAGAGATTATTGTAAAAAGAGAGGTCAAGCCGGGCTTAGATGTGGTAGTGGTTGTTCTGCCTGGAATAAAAAACGCTTCTTTAAATTTAGAAAGATTAATTATAAAAGCTAATGTTTGAATTCTTAGTCACCCTATTTGACACCCTTTTATACCAGCCGCTATTTAATTTTCTCGTTGTTCTATATAAATATATTCCAGGTCGTGATTTTGGCCTAGCTGTAATCCTTTTAACGGTTTCCATCCGCTTGATTCTTTATTCTTCCTCGGCAAAATCAATAAGAAACCAGAGAATTTTAAGCGAGATTCAGCCCAAACTTCAGGAAATTCAGAAGACGTATAAGGATGACAAGGAAAAACTGGTAAAAGAGACAATGGCCCTGTATAAAGAGGCAAAGATAAATCCGATAGGGGGATTGGCGCCGGCTTTAGTACAGCTACCTGTCTTAATCGCCCTATACCGCGTATTTTGGAGGGGGTTTGAGCAGGTTGAATTAGGCAGGCTCTACGGCTTTATTCCCAGTCCCGGGGCAATTGACGCTATATCCTTGGGATTTATTGATCTCTCTAAGCCTAACTTGATTATTGCGGTATTAGCTGGTATATTTCAATTCATCCAAACAAGGCTTTCAATGGAAACAAATAAAAAGCCGGCTAAGAACGATTTTGCCAAAGTGATGCAAAAACAGATGATATATTTCTTTCCAGTCATAACCGTTCTGATTTTAATGACAATGCCTTCTGCTTTAGGGGTTTATTGGGTGACTGGAAGTATCTTTCTAATAATTCAACAAAAGGTTGTCTTAAAAAAACAACATGGTTAATTCAGAGGAAGCAAAAACAATAAAAGAAATAGTTGAAGAATTCTTTTCTAAAATGACAATACCCGCCAGAGTCGAGTTAAAATCTGACCTGGAGGGGGATTTTCTAAAAGAGGAAGACAGGTCTTTAGATATTTCAATTAAAGTTGACGACCCTCAAGTTTTGATAGGAGAGATGGGGCAGACGCTGAACGAAATACAAAGATTTTTAAAAGCCATTGTGAATAAAAAACTGGGGCGTCCGATATTTATAAATGTGGATGTAAATGAGTATAAACAGAAGAAGTCAGAATATTTGAAAGATTTAGCCAAAGATTTAGCTGACGAGGTTTCTCTTAATAAAGAGGCGAAGGTTCTTTCTCCAATGCCTTCTTATGAGAGGAGAATTATACACTCTGCCCTTTCTTCAAGGACAGATGTAATAACCGAGAGTGAGGGAGAGGGGCTAGAGAGAAGAGTTGTTATCAAGCCGAAACCCTAATTACTTACTACGGGGATTATGGTTACCCAATCGGGCAAAGCTTTTTGGTTTCTAACATATTCCCAATGAAGTTGTAGGGGCCCGGTCTTGGCCAAGTCGTCAAAAGCTGGAAAAAGCTGGCAAACCGAGCCTCGGGTGCCGTCAGTCGGGTCAGCCTTTAATAGCAGAACAATAAAATTACTAGTCATTTTTATAGAATTTATATTTTCTCCCGAGAGGTTAGGGCAGTCTTCTCTTTTCAAACAGGTTTTCCCGTTAATATCCCATCGCAGACAAGCCTTATCCTCTTCCGGAACGGTGCATTTTTCTCCATCTCCGTCAAAAAATAAACTGCTTAATGGCTGATCAAATAATTTATCTATCATCCCAGCCGGAATTCTTTTCCATCCCCCCTGCTCATTATAAAAGGGTTTTCTAAAAAAAGTGACACTTCCCGCCGCGCTAAAAAAATCATATTGATAAACAGCGGCCGAAGCGGAAAAGGGACCTGGCCATAAAATAGACTGGCATTCTATGTTTGGATCCAAATACAAGCAACGGCCGCAGTATCCGGAGACATCATATAAAATTGAAACATATGCTGAAAAATCTCCGTGCACAATTTTAGCAGAGCGGAGGCTGTTAGAAAGGCTACCAAAATTATATTTATTTTCTGATAAATATAAAGGATTTTTTTCCGTGGCAGGGCAATTGTCTGCTGTGTATAAATAGAGCCCTGGGGGCGACTTAACTGGTTCTGTGGTGGTCGGGCTTGGTGTGAGAGGTTTATTAATGTTAAAGTTTTCCAAACTAGGATTTATAACCGTTATTATGGAATATATTAGAAATAATAAAAGAATCCCTAAAAGAGCACCCTTTATTCTATCTTTCGCTTTTACTTTTAAAGAAGGGAAAATGTTGGACAAAAGATACATTGCCCCTGCCGCACCGATAGAAACAATGGCCATCAACAACCCTGTATAAAAAAGAAAATGATAAATATATTCTAAATAAACCGCAATATTTGAAGAGAGTGTCGGCACAACCCCCCCTGGAACTTTGGGATAGGTTATTTCTAGACTTTGTGCGTGACAATAATCAAAAAAGAGAAGGCTTAATAGTAACGGAAGTATCTTTTTTAATGCCATTGGGGTTTTAGTACGATAATCTCCATAGAATCTAATCCTAAGTTATCCTTATTTAAGGCTTTTGAATCATTTAAGTTTATAGCAAGCGCACTACCCTGAAAAAGAACGTCGCAAATACCATTTTTTGCTCTCAAAATAAGCATGTAATTCCCCTTGATTTCTATTGATTTTGGCAAACACTCTAAAAGGCTTTTCCCCTCACAGGGATTAAGAGAGGGGGTGCGTTTTGCGTATTTAGTTTTATTAAGAGCGGCAGAATCCCAAACAGCATAAGGGTAGTTCGGCAGATAGGAA
>JAHIEB010000037.1 GCA_018894075.1 Patescibacteria group bacterium
CACATCTTCTTCCGTCTTTAAGACGGAATGGATAAAATTATCAATGAGTTTCCTCTTGCGATAACCCAACTGGTCGCCCACCAAATCTGAAGTCCTAAACTCCTCATCCCCATACATAAGCATCACCGGCCGATCCAAAAGATTAGCCAGATGCATTGCTAAAGTAGTTTTACCTGTACCGGTTGGCCCGGAAAAATGCACGGCAAAACCTGCCTCCAGATAGCTTAAAGCACGGTTAACTATATTTTTAACAGTTGGTGTTTCCACAAACCCCTCTGAAGCGGAAGTGGAAATAACTGAATGATCCATAATAAATTATTCCTCCTTTTCTTCTTCTTTCTTTTCTTCCTCTGTCTTTTGTTTTCCCCAAAAAACTGCCTGTGCATCAGCAAGCATCTTTTTCAACTCTTGCTGTGCAGCCTGATTTTCTTCCGCCGTTGCCTTAACGTCCTTTTTTAAATCAGTGATAAAGATTTTTAGACCTGACTGTAATGTGTTAAAATCTTCTTTTCTCTTGCCGGTAGAATCCTTTATAAAGGCCGCTAAATCCTTTTTGAGCTCATTAAGCCTTCTGGTACGTATCTCTTTTCCGCTGTCAATATCCTCCCGTAAATTCCGCATTTCGTCTACTAATGACATCTAAATCACCCCCCTTCCACCACACTTTGTACAAGGTAAATCACTTTCTGTTGCTCGACCAGTGCCGTGACATTCAGGACAAACTTTTTTTCCATCGGTAACAGACATTACCCCCCGTCCATTGCAGGCAGTACAAACATTCCTACTGTTTGGACTGACTCCGGTTCCTTGACAATGAGCGCATTTAACATGGGGTTCAGCGACTGTCACCTTGCCTCTTCCGCCACATACCTGACAGGTTGCCTCTTTGGACATAATCTCAAACGGATCTTTGCCACGACCCTTGCAAAACGCACAGGTGATTGTTTGTATGTTGCTCATATTCTCCCTTCTCTCTTCTTCTGCATAGTAGCAGCTAAGCTCCGCCAAGAAGTTGCCATCTCTTCTCTTTCCTTTTTAAACTGCTCAAGCATAGTGACTACTTCTCCTTTGATGTGGTCTGCCGCCTTAGTTAGCTCTTCTACTTCAGGCTTTCTTTCCTCTTGCCTTGTCCGAATCGTAGAAAGCATCTTTTTAAAATCCTTGATCCTAATCTCTTCTCCATTGTCTAAAAGCCTACGTAGGTTATTAGCCATTTCCTCTTCCTCTTTCTTAAATTGCTCAAGCATCAAAGAAACGTCTCTTTCTCTCTGTTTGCGTTTATCAATAATGTCACCTATTAAGTTGTCGAAATCTTTCTTTCGCAGAGATTCACCCTTTGCCAGATTTCCCTTTAGGTTCTCTCGAAGTTCTCTTTGCTCCTCCTTAAATCCCTCTAGCGTTTGTCTGCTCTCTTTCTGAAGCGCCACCACTCGATCAACTATCTTGTCATACAATTCAATTATTTCCTGGCTAAGATTATTATTTTTCATACCTTCTATCCAGGCATTGTAAAAAAGCCACAATGCCTAGCTACATTGTACGAACTATTCAGTTAGGCTGGAAGGTAAATAGAATCACGTTTGACAACCCTTCCTTCCTCAATCAACTGATTAACCGGACTGCCCAGTCGGATATAAGCTATATTCAGCCTTTCCCCAATTTGGCGTAGGCTAATCCCTTGAGGGTTATCTTCGATTATTCTCAAAGCCCTGGCTTTTAAGTCTCCCTCCTCAAAAGCTTCTTCAGCCGCCTCTTCTACTGGCCTGGGTACCTCAGCTTCTTTAGGAACTTCGGTTATGGGAACTTGCTTGCCTGTCCTTTTGCTGGCCATTATTTTGGCCAAATTTTGCCAGTGAGTTCGGGCTTCTGTTATGTCTTTTTGGAAAGCAGTCAAAAGCTCGGCTACCTCTTCCTCCCGCACTCTTTGTTTACTTTTAATATCCGCCAACATGCTTTTAAACTCTTCCAATCTTGTTGATTCTGATTGGGACAAAAGAGCTTTAAGTTCAGATGCCATCTCCTCTAGCTCATTCTCAAATTTTTTAATCATTTCCGCAACTTCCCCTTCACGCGCTCTCTGGCGAGATTGAATGTCAGCTAACGTCTCCTTAAATTCCGCAATCCTGGTTGACTCATTCTTATC
>JAHIEB010000038.1 GCA_018894075.1 Patescibacteria group bacterium
CTTAGACAGCTGGGAAATTAAACTCGTTGGCTCGTTCTGCAAAAAGCACGCTGTCACCCTGCAAGCAGGGCTCCAACTCGTTGTAAGCAAATGGTTTCAGATTCTATTTCATCGGGGTCGTCCCCCTACTTTTCACCTTTCCCTCACGGTACTAGTTCACTATCGGTGATATCGAGTATTTAGCCTTGGCCGTATAGTTCGGCCGGATTCCTGCCAGGTTATCATGCCCGACAGTACTTAAGTAAAATAGCAAGGAGCATAAAGCCGTTTTCGTCTACAGGACTATCACCTCCTATGGTCGCCCATTCCAGGGACGTTTGACTAACGAAAAACTTTAAACTGAAAGTTTCAGAAAAAGTTTATGCTTTAACATTCTCCCTCGGTAAGGATCCTTCGACCTGCTACTATTGCAGACCAAAGGATACTCCCGACGCTAAATCCTTGCAACCCCATTTAAAAAAATGGTTTGGGCTCTTCCCTTTTCGCTCGCCACTACTAAGGGAATAAACAATTGTTCTATTTTCCTCTGGGTACTATGATGTTTCGCTTCCCCAGGTTAACTCCCAACCCTTGCGGGCAGGGCAATTCCGTTTTGCGGAATTAGGTTTCCCCATTCGGAGACCTCCGGATCAAAGGTTGCTGACCACCTCCCCGAAGTTTATCGCAGGTACGCCACGTCCTTCATCGCCTCGATATCCCAAGGCATCCACCATTCGCCTATAAAATTATTATCTTTGCGTAAGTGATAGATACAGATTTTAGATATCTATTACTCTTTTATAGATGATTCACATCTCTGCTGAACAAGACCCCTCGCTCAACAGAGAAACCTAATAAAACCCGTTTAAAAAGCATAAGATTTTACTAGGGGTTAAATTATTAAAGGACTTGATAAATAAAATTAAAAACCGCTTTTGAAGCGGCCCATCAATGATACACAAAAATTGAGGCCGTTATCCGCTTCGTTTTTTGGTAAATTTAATACTATTCATCATGTAGAGGCATTATATTCTAAATGGAAATCCCTGTCAATACCCATAAAAAAAGAGGGCGGCCGAGTCATCTTTTAAAAAGATTTCTCGGTCGCCCATTGCCAAGGAACAGGTGTTCGGGGCTAAGCCGTTTTGAGGGTGGCTCATAGAGGAGCTGTAGATATAGAAACCTTCTCGCCGAAGGCGCACTGCCAAGCCCCAAGGCATTGTGTGCTTGCGGGCGAACCCTGCAAATCTATATCCGGAACTCTTCGTACCTTCCCACACCAGTCCTCAGCCGGACCCAAAAGCGATTTTAATGCTCTGATTTAAATATACTGCTATGAGGAAATATGTCAAGAGAAAACAAAACCCAGCCCTTTTGGGGCTGGGCCAGAGGTCCTTTCGGTTATTTCATTTTCCTCTTCAGGTTGGCGATTGCTTCGGCCGCGGCGTCCTTCCCGCCCAAGCCAAATGCTAGGGCAATGGAGCCTGCGACTGCAGCGACAATTCCATATACAATTCCCTTGTATAGGATTTGAACTAGATCTGATTTTGGTAGTAATTGATCCAAGATCATAAATACCAAGAATACCCAGATCGTCCATCTTACGATGGAAGCTGCCAAGCTGGCATAACCAACTTTCATCTTCTCAACTGTTGCTCTGACAAGCTTCTCTACAATATCAGCGATAACAACACCGACTGTAAAGATTAAAACAGCCACGATGACATTTGGAATATAATTCAAAATGTCTTTGAGTAACTCGCCGAACTTGTCTAGCTTTAGTATGTCAACGGTAAGCAGTAGTGAAACAATGACGAAAATCCACTTGAAAATGGCACCGATAAAAGCGGACGGATCCACCTTTATATCAGCCTTTTCAATGGCTCTCTGCCATCCTTCCTTTTCGAAAAGCTTGTTGAACTTTACTCCCTTCAATATCTCGGTAATTAATCTGCCGATTCCGACAGAGATAATATAGCCGACGATAAAAACAACTATTGCAATTATCAATTGAGGGATAAAAGAGACCAGCTCCCGCAAAAAGGGCTGAATCACTGTGATGTATAAATCGTTTGCTGCGCTCATTTTTCTAAGGTTTTTTATATACCTACAGCAAGCTGTAGATTGATAAATTCGACCTTTAATTAATACTTACTTAATTATGGCCTCCTGGGATAAAAAAGCAATAGCCCCTGTGGATAAGTAAAGCCACTATCCATGCTTAATCTCAATGACATCGCCGTCTTCAACCGCATATTCCTTGCCCTCTGTTCGCAATAGTCCTTTTTCTCTTGCTTTTGCATAGCCGCCGGAGGAAAGCAGGTCTTCAGTTTTTATCACCTCTGCCTTAACAAATGTCTTTTCAAAATCAGAGTGTATTACCCCCCCTGCTTGAGGAGCTCTCTCTCCCCTCTTTATTGTCCAAGCCCTTGTCTCATCTTCTCCTGTGGTTAGAAAGGTAATTAAGTCCAAAAGCTCATAAGATTTCTTGATTAAAAGATCTACTTCAGAGTCAGGGGTAAATCCTAAAGCCAATCTATCCTCCTTGGATAATCCAGCAGCTTCATATTCTGAAGCAATATCTACAATTAGATACGCATATTTGCCAAAAGCCTCTTTTGCCTCCTTTGAAACCTCTTCATCTTTTCCATTTAAGAGGTATATTCTCGGCTTGAAAGTTAAGAGCTGATAGCCTTTTAATATCTTTGACTCATCTTCGTCAAATTCCTGCTCAAATAGGATCTTTTCTGAAGATAGATAATCTTTGGCTTTTTTTAAAGCCGCGTATTCTTTCACTGCCTCCTTCTTCTGAGCTCTCACGTCCCCGTCCAATCCGCTCATTCTTTTTGAAATTGTATCTAAATCCTTTAGAATCAGTTCTAAATCCAGAATGCCTTTGTCTCTTAACGGGTCAACCCCCTCCTGCGTGCTTATGATATCAGGGTTTAAGAAGGCTCTTAGGACATACAAGACAGCATCCGCCTCCCTTATATTCGCCAGAAACTTATTGCCCAGCCACTCCCCTTCTGATGCTCCCTTCACTAAGCCGGCGATATCTACAAACTCAATGGTGGTATATATCTTCTTTGCAGACTTTGACAATTCTGCAAGCTTATCTACTCTCTCGTCCGGAACTAAAACAACTCCGACATTCGGGTCAATTGTGCAGAAAGGGTAATTGGCAATATCTACCTCTTTCTTTGTTAGTGTTTTAAACAGCGTTGATTTGCCGACGTTTGGAAGTCCCACTATTCCGATTGCTAGTTTTGAACTCGCCATAATTAAAATAATTTACGTCTATTTTACCAGCCACTACTAATTCTCTTTGGTTTCCTATAATACTCGTGATAA
>JAHIEB010000039.1 GCA_018894075.1 Patescibacteria group bacterium
ACGGATGAGGAGCTCCAAGCTCTAAAAGAACACATAGGTCGCTCATAAGAGTGGCCTTTTTCTTGACAAAACCCAGATATTTTTCTAAACTAGAATTAAACAGATATCCAAGAAGTCCGCTTGATTGTCGGGCTTTTTTTAAAAATATGGAAATAGACATAAAAGGCTTTCAAAGAGCTCTCAGCCAAATTGCCCAAGAAAGAGGCATTCCGGCTGAGAAGATTATTGAGACCATAGAAGCAGCCATGGCTACTGCTTACAAAAAAGATTATGGCCAAAAAGGGCAGAAGATTAAGGCCAAGTTCAATCCTGTTTCAGGGGCTGTGAAGTTTTGGCAGGTGAAGCTTGTCGTAGATAAAGACATGCTTTATACCGAAGAAGAGATAGAAAAACTGAAAGAGGAAAAAGAATTGCCTGCCGTAGAGGCTTCAGAGCCAGAAGAAGGAAAAAAGATAGTCTTTAACCCTGAAAAGCACATAATGCTCGAGGACGTAAAGGAGAAGAAGTTGAAAGCTGGAGACGAACTGGAAATCCCCTTAGAGGCAAAGACTGATTACGGAAGAATTGCAGCCCAGACCGCAAAACAGGTTATTCTGCAGAAGATAAGAGAAGTCGAAAAAGAAACTATCTTTGGAGAGTATAAGGAGAGAGAGGGCGAGATTACTTCAGGCGTCGTCCAAAGAGTAGAGGGCCACACTATTTTTATAGATATCGGCAAGACATTGGGGATTTTATGCAAGGAAGAGCAAATTCCAGGAGAGTTCTACAGGCCGGGGCAAAGGCTGAAGTTCTATATCTTAAAAGTTGATGAGACTCCCAAAGGCCCTGCTGTCATGCTCTCCCGCGCATATCCTAAATTAATTTCAAAGCTATTTGAATTAGAAGTTCCTGAAATCCCGTCAGGTGCAGTTGTGATAAAAGCCATTGCCAGAGAGCCTGGGTTTAGGACAAAGGTTGCGGTTTTCTCAACCGAGGAAGGCATTGACCCTATCGGAAGCTGCGTTGGACAGAGAGGGACAAGGATTATGGCTGTTATAAACGAGCTGGGAGGAGAGAAAATTGACGTAGTTGAATGGCAGGAGGATCCAGCCAAATTCATTACCAACGCGCTGGCTCCAGCTAAAATAATGAGCGTTGAAATTGATAAAAAAAATACAGCTAAAGTCACTGTTCCTTCGGATCAATTATCACTAGCCATCGGAAAAGACGGCAGAAACGTCAGGCTGGCTGCCAGTTTGACTGGATGGAAAATAGATATTGAAGGAGGAGAGGGGGCAGTCGAAGAAACTAATAATTAAAAACTATGTCGTACATAATTTTGCCAATTGCAATTTCTGTAATAACCATAGGTTTAGTTGTTTTTTTGATAAAAAGAATTCAAAGATTGCCTTCCGGAGACCAGAAAATGATTGAAATTCAGAAAGCCATCAGAGAGGGAGCCGTTTCTTATCTCAAGAGGCAGTATAAGACTGTTTTCTGGGTGGCCGTAGTTATTGCCCTTTTATTAATCCTAGTCTACAGCTTAAATACAGGGAGCCTTGCAAGTGGGTTAATAACAGGCATCGGGTTTTTAATCGGAGCTGCCCTTTCTGCTTTTTCAGGCTTTATCGGCATGATGGTTTCCACTCAAGCAAATGCAAAAGTGGCTGAAGCTGCAAAAAAAGGATTAAAATCCGCTTTGGGCATCTCCTTTACGGGAGGGTTAGTCACAGGGCTTTTAGTGGTAAGCTTGGGGCTTTTAGCAGTGTCTGGCTTTTACTTTCTTACAAATGATTTAAAACCCTTGATTGCTTTAGGGTTTGGAGCGAGTTTAATTTCCGTCTTTGCTAGAATCGGCGGGGGGATTTATACAAAAGCAGCTGACATAGGGGCTGACTTGGTGGGCAAGGTGGAGCAGGGAATCCCTGAAGACGATCCGAGAAATCCGGCTGTTATTGCAGACCTGGTTGGAGACAATGTCGGGGATTGTGCGGGCATGGCAGCTGACATATTTGAAACATACGTAGTGACGATAATCGCTACAATGATTTTGGGAGCCTTGCTCTTTCCTGCTTATCCTCAATTTGTAATGCTTCCCTTGGTATTAAGTTCAATCGCCATTATTGCTTCTGTGGTCGGAAGTTTGTTTGTCAAGCTTTCTGAAAAGGGCAGCATAATGGGTTCTTTGTATAAAGGAATTATTGCCACGGCAGTTTTTGCTGCTATTGGCTTTTATCCTTTTGTACAAAAGATGGCTTCAATTGAAGGAGTGTCTTCATCAAGCCTGTATGTCTGCTTGTTAATTGGTTTAGCTGTCGCAGGCGGTATGTTTTTAATAACCGAGTATTATACTTCAAAAAACCACAAGCCAGTCAAGTCAATCGCTTCTGCCTCCCAGACCGGCCATGCTACGAACATAATCGCAGGCATTGCTGTCGGATTGAGGTCTACGGGATATCCTATTATTTTAATCTCTGCTGGAATGCTTTTCAGCTTCTGGCTGTCTGGAATCTACGGCATAGCTCTGTCTGTTTTAGCTATGATATCTTTGGCTGGAATTGTTGTCGGCGTTGATGCTTACGGCCCGATAACAGATAACGCCGGAGGAATTGCCGAAATGTCAGGATTAAAAGAAGATGTAAGAAAAGTGACCGACGCTTTGGATTCTGTCGGGAATACGACCAAGGCGGTGACAAAAGGATATGCTATTGCCTCTGCCGGCCTTGCCTCCGTAGTTCTTTTTTCTGCTTATTCCCAAGAATTGATTGATCTTGGAGTTAGGGCCCAGTTCATGCTGAATAATCCAAAGGTAATTGCCGGTCTGTTTATCGGCGGCCTTCTCCCTTATCTTTTTGCATCTTTGGCAATGAGCTCTGTTGGAAGAGCGGCTTCAGGGGTCGTGGACGAGGTAAGAAGGCAGTTTAGGGAAATAAAGGGACTAATGGAAGGAACTGCAAAAGCTGAATATGGAAAATGCGTGGATATAGTGACAAAGTCGGCAATCAAAGAAATGATTCTGCCAGCCCTAATACCTGTTTTAGCTCCTGTTTTAGTAGGATCTATCTTGGGGGTAGAGGCTCTGGGAGGGTTATTGATCGGTTGTATAGTCACTGGACTATTTGTCGGAATATCTATGACAACAGGCGGAGCCGCCTGGGATAATTCAAAAAAATATATAGAAGACGGCAATTTCGGGGGAAAGGGTTCTCCTGCCCATCAGGCTGCAGTCACTGGAGATACTGTGGGAGATCCGTATAAAGATACAGCAGGGCCTGCCATAAACCCTATGATTAAAGTAATAAACATAGTCGCTCTTCTTATAGTCGCGTTTTTAGTCTAATGGAATTAAAAAAACTGCCTGATTCTCAAATTGAGCTGGAAATTGAGGTTTCAGCAGAAGAATTAGACCATCACTACAAACATGCCCTAGAGCATGCCAGAGAGCATGTCCAGGCCGATGGTTTCAGAAAAGGAAACGCCCCTAATTCTATTGTGGAAAGTAAAATTGGATCCGAACATCTTTTAGCAGATGCTGCTGATTTTGCGGTGAAAGACGCTTATTCTAAAGCAATAAAAGAGCATGGTTTAGAGCCCATTGGCCATCCTGAAATACAGATTTTGAAATTAGCCAAAGGAAACCCATTTCTGTTCAAGCTCAAAGTATCTGTCTTGCCGGATGTCAAATTGCCAGACTATAAAAAGATAGCTGAAAAAGCAGAAAGGCAAAAGGTTTCTGTTTCAGAGGACGAGATAGAAAATACTTTAAATTACGTCAGAAAATCCAGAGCCAAATTCACTGCATCGAATAAGCCGGCTGAATTAAAGGATTTTATTGAAATAGAGTATGAGAGCCCTCAAATCATATCTTCGGGCAGGACCAAAGATCAATTCGCCCTCGGGGAAGGGGGGTTTGTAAAGGGTTTCGAGGAAAATATTATCGGAATGAATAATGGGGAAGAAAAAGAATTCAAGGTTCCTTTTCCAAAAGATTATATAAAAAAGGACTTGGCTGGCAAAGATGTCCAGTTCAAGCTAAAGGTTTTAAGCATTCAAAATGTGGAACTGCCCGAGCTAACTGATGAATTTGCCAAATCTTTGGGTAAATTCGATAACTTAGATGCCGTTAGGAAGAACATCAAAGATGGCTTAACACTGGAGAAAGAAGCTGAAAGCAGACAAAAGACCAGACTATATATCCTAGATAGCATTGCCAAAGACTCCAAGGTTCAGATTCCGCAGCCTTTGGTTGATTTTGAAAAGAATAATTTGTTTAACGCATTCAAAGACAAGATTACCCACGATCACAACGTTTTATGGGAGAAATACTTAGAATCTGTGAAGCAAAACGACCAATCCCTGAAAGAAACTTTTAATAAAGAGGCGGAAAGGAAAGTTAAAAGCTTTCTTATTCTCCGAGAGATAGGGAAGAAAGAAAACATCTTTGTTGCAGACGAGGAATTGGAAAAGGAGGTAAACCAGACCCTAAGGCGTTATCCGAAAGAAGCAGCAGAGAAGATTGACATTCAAGAGCTCAAAGAGTATACTAAGGGAGTAATATACAACGAAAAGGTCTTTTTGAAATTAGAGAGTTTTATTAAGTAATGCCAATAGTTCCAACTATTGTCGAAAAATCGCAACGCGGAGAGCGTGTGTACGATATATTTTCCAGACTCCTTGAAGAGAGGATAATTTTTCTTGCAGGACAGGTAAATGATGCTAACGCCAATGTGGTGATAGCTCAAATTTTGTATCTGGCCTCAAGAGACGCGAAAAGAGACATCAAACTCTACGTTAATAGCCCAGGAGGATCTGTGACTGCAGGGCTGGCAATTTACGATACAATGCAGTACGTAAAGTGCCCGGTATCCACTATTTGCGTAGGTTTGGCTGGCTCTATGGGAGCCATACTTTTGGGCGCAGGAAGAAAAGGAAAGAGGTTTGCCCTGCCCAATGCCGAGATTATGCTCCACCAGGTGGCAGGAGGAGTATCTGGGCAGGCATCAGAGATAGAAATTACAGCAAAGCAGATATTAAAGCTTAAAGGAAATCTTAATAAGATTTTGGTTAAGCATACAGGACAGCCATTAGATAAAATCGAGAGAGATACAGACCGAGATTTCTATCTATCTGCCCAGGAAGCGAAAGAGTACGGCTTAATTGATGATGTAATCGGAGTTAAAGAGTAGTCTTCGGAAAAATATCTTTATACACATAACTCACTGCGCTGGGTGAGTGTTTTATTGGAAAAAATATATGAATTTATTAATCTCATTGGCAGTTCTTATATCCTCCCTTATTTTGGGAACGGTTGGAGGATATTTGGCTCGCCAATCATTAGTTAAAAAAAGAGCCGGTACAATCGAAGCCAGGTTAGATAAAAAGATGGAGCAGGTAAAGCACGAAAGCGCTATCCTGCTCAGGAATGCCCAAGACAAAGCAGCTTTGGTTATAAAACAGGCAGAGAAAGAGATAGATGACAGAAGAAGGGATTTTCTCAAGTCCCAGCAGATTCTTTTAGACAGAGAGCATCTTTTGGATAAAAAGATATCTACTTTTGAGGAAAATGAAGAGGATTTCAAGCAAAGGGTTGAAAAGCTTAGGGTGATGAAAGACGATTTAGACCAATTAAGAAAAGAGGCAGAAGAAAAGCTAGAAAAAGTGTCTAAAATATCAAGAGAGGAAGCAAAAAAAGAATTATTGGGCCTTGTTGAAATAGAGGCTCAAAGAGAGCTGATGGAAAGGGAAAGAAAGATAAAAGAAACAGGAATGGAAAAGCTGGAAAAAAAGGCTAAAGAGATTTTGGCCTTAGCTATTCAAAAATGCGCGGTCTCGCAGGTTCAGGAATTAACCACAACCAGTTTAATAATCCAGAATGAAGATGTTAAGGGGAAGATTATAGGAAAAGAGGGAAGGAATATAAGGGCCTTTGAGAGATTGACCGGTGTGGAGCTTATAGTTGACGAGACTCCGGATTCAGTGGTCATCTCAAGCTTTAATCCCATAAGAAGGCAGATAGCAAAAATCGCCCTAGATAAGCTTATCCAGGACGGAAGAATCCAGCCCGCTAAAATAGAGGAGAAGGTGGAGGAAGCAAAAGCAGAGGTTGCTTCAAAAGTAAGAGAATCCGGAGAGAAAGCTATTTACGACGCAGGAATTGTCGGAGCTGACGACAAAATGGTCCAGCTTTTAGGAAGGCTACACTACAGGACAAGCTATGGACAAAATGTGCTGACGCATTCAATTGAAGTGGCATTTTTAGCTGAAGCAATTGCTGATGAAATAGGGGCCAATAGCCAGCTGGCAAAGAGAGCGGGATTATTCCATGACATTGGAAAAGCAGTTGACCATCAAATACAAGGATCCCACGTTGATATTGGAATTAAGATTCTCCAGAAGTTCGGAGAGTCAGAAGAAGTGATTAAAGCGATGAAAGCGCATCACGAAGAATATCCTGCAGAGATATTGGAAGCTGTAATAGTTAGGACAGCAGATGCAATATCTGGAGCAAGGCCGGGAGCCAGGAAAGACAGTCTGGAAAACTATCTCCAAAGATTAAGGGAGCTGGAAGACATTGCCAACAAATTCAACGGTGTAGACAGGTCTTATGCTATTCAGGCAGGCAGAGAGATAAGGGTATTTGTCAAAGCTGACAAAGTGGACGATCTTGGAACCCAGAGACTGGCCAAACAAATTGCAGAAAAGATTGAGGAAGACTTAAAATATCCGGGAGAGATAAAAGTAGTGGCAATAAGAGAAAACAGGATAGTAGAATACGCACGATAATCTAGTTTATCTCAATCACATCGCCCTCTGTCAAACTAATTGTGCCTGCTTTGAACTCAAGCGCATATTTAGCTTTTATGCCTGGATTGATTAGCTGTTCATTTTTCGGCTCTGTATTTCTGGAAACAAAGACAACCTCTTTTTGTTCATTAATCCAAAAGATATCTAAAGAGACATAAGTATTCTTCATCCAGAAAGGATAAACGCCTTCTTTGGGAAAGATAAAAAGCATTCCTTCATTCACCTCTTTCCTAAACATCAATCCCAGCTGTATTTTGACAGCATTGTCGGCAATTTCTACCCGAAAACAACTGTCGTTAAAACAGACTTCAGCAGTTTGTTTTTTAAAAAACAAAAATACAGCTAAAACTGCGGTAGCTGTTAGAAGAATGATAAGAATAGTTTTTCTCATTGGAGCGGGATAGTGGATGACATTAGAACCTATTGGCAAACAACTACCGAGCGTTTCTTTATTCCAAGTTTAACATTGGAGAAGGCTAAAATCAATTAGATTGCTTGTCATAATATTGTTTTGGAATAAAAAAAGCTCTCGCACAGTTGCGCGAAAGCTTTGGAAATCGGTCTCTACCGATCTTTGATTGTCTATTTTGTAAGCTCTTGGACAGCTTTTTGTGCCGCGACCTTCTCCGCTTCTTTCTTTGTCGGTCCCTCTCCCTGTGCCAATAGCTGGTTGCTAGAGTATACGCCGACAGTAAAAACCAAATTGTTCATGGGACCAGTTGTCCCTATCAGCTCATATCTCGGAGTTATGCCCATCTTTGCCTGCATTATTTCCTGTAATTGGCTTTTTGGATCTTTTACAACCTCTCCGCTGATCCTGGCAAACAGGAATTTCTTGGCGAACTCTTCAAAGGCGAAGTATCCGCCGTCCAAAAGGATGGCCCCCATTAACGCTTGTACGGCAGTCTCAAGCGCCGTTTGGAATCCTGCGTTATAAACACCTTCCGATCGTAAGCCATCTGGAACGGAAATGTGCCTCTTAATGTTCAGAGACGAAGCTATTTCCGCTAAAGCGGATTTGGTGCACACGCCATCTCTCATCTTACTCATCTTGCCGGGTGTATCAAGATGGTGTGTGAACAACTCCTTGGCCAAAACAAACTGCGCGGCCGCTGAACCCAGAAATGCAAGCGCCCCATTGCTTTTCCTTCCCTCATTGGCGTGGGTAAGCGCTTCTATCAGCAAATCCCTGTTTGTAAAAGTATATCCAATTGCATCTTGCAGAGCCGAAAGATTAGCCATCGCCAGTCTCCTAAAATAGACTTTTTTATTTTCAAATGGTGGAAAACGATTCTCCACCCTGCATATAGTGTATCATATTTTTATAATATGTCAACCAAAATCGCCCCTTAGGGCGACAGAGGTTCTAACTACACTTACCTGTATGCTAAATTTACGACTATTTTTACGATGAGCGGGTAAGGGGAGTCGAACCCCTCTCATTAGCTTGGAAAGCTAAGGTAATACCGATATACGATACCCGCGCATTCGGGGTGCTGGGATTCGAACCCAGACTAAACGCTCCCAAAGCGTTCGTGCTAGCCGTTACACAACACCCCGACATAAGGATTTTATATCATTTTTATCTGTCTAAGTCAAAAGGAGCACATTGTCTTTATCTCGGTTTTATGTTAAAATCCATAACATGTTCTGCCCCCGTAGCTCAATGGACAGAGCAATACCCTTCTAAGGTAAAGATGGGGGTTCGATTCCTCCCGGGGGCACCATGGAGGCCATGGTGTAGTAGTAGCACAAGACTCTGTGGAAGTCTAAGCACGGGTGCAAATCCCGTTGGTCTCCCAAGCGTGGTATAATTAGGATATGGATATAAATTATAGGCTATCAGTTAAATTTTCTTTGGCTGCCGTTATAATAATAGGAGTGCTTTTTATAGCTATTGTGCAGGGATTTCTGCTCTACTATCAAAAAGACTTAGTTGTTGCAGCAAAGATTTTGCAATCAAACTAAATCTTTTCTCCCAGCACTGCCTCCAGCGCAATTTCTTGATTTTCTCTCAATACTTTTAAGGGGACTTTTTCTCCCACTTTTTTCTTGCTTAAGATATTGACTAAAGGATTCTCGGTCGTTATTTTTTGTCCATGGCACTCCAATATGATGTCAAACTCTTTTATCCCTGCTTTATGAGCCGGCGCATTTATAATAACAGGAGGTTCTCCTAATGTTTCTCTTATGACTAATGCCCCGTATTCAACCGGAAGCTTGTTGGCTTGAGCCATTTCCTTTGAAATAAGAACGTATTTTACTCCCAAGAAAGGAATGATAATCCTGCCGTACTTTTTTACTTCAACTAGATCTTTCTTTGCATAATTAATGGGAATGGCAAACCCTATATTCTGTGCTCCAGCGACTACGGCTGTATTTATGCCTATCACCTTGCCCTGCATATTTACTAAAGGTCCTCCTGAATTGCCCGGGTTTATGGCTGCATCGGTCTGAATCAAGCCCCTTAAGTTTTCAGCCTGCTGGCTCAAGCCATTGACGGCTGTTATGTATCTAGACAACCCTGAAATAATTCCAGATGATAATGTGTCGTGGAACTCTCCCAAAGCATTTCCTATTGCCACCACCCCCTCTCCTATTTGAAGGTTTTTTGAATCTCCCAAATCCAAGAAACCAAGATTTTTAGCCTCTACCTTCAAAATGGCGACATCGTTTATCGGGTCTCTGGCCAACACTTTGGCTGGGTATTTTTCTTTCGGGCCCATAATTACCGTATATTCAGCTGTTGTGTCTGAAACCACATGGTTTGAGGTTAGAACATATCCGTCTTTTGAAACAACAAAGCCAGAGCCTCCGCCTATCTGCGTTTTTTCATTTAAGGCCGTGTGGTCAAACTTGGGCATCATATAGTCTCTGCCTCCGAATGGATACATATAGTAGCCCTCAATCTTCGGAAGATCTTTTGATACCACAATAGTAATTACCGCCGGGCAAGATTTCTTTGCTATTTGAACAATTGTTTTAGCCATATTTTTCATTATTATACCAGATATATTGAAAAGAATGAAATAATCTGATAGGCTCAAATTAGCACATAATAGAAAGGAGAGTGCTGAATGATCAGAGTGATTGATGGAGGCGGAAATGGATTCCGCCGGGCAGACGTGGACGGAATCAGCGTTTACGATATAAAGAAAACAGAAAAAGGAGAAATCAACAACCCCGAAGAGCTGGTGGCTTTTGCGACTGCATCTCTCCCGCGAGGATATGAAGGCATCTGCTATGTCGTGGCAGGCGAGGTATCGCACGGGGTAGTGGTCAGGTCCCCGCAGATTCCCTGGCTGAACGGCGTTGATCTAGCCGAAAGAACCGGCATTATGAGGACAGTGGTTGCCAATGATATGGACGGGGCAGCTATGGGCATGTGGATGCTCGAGCACCCCGTGTATTTTTTGGCTATGACCTGGAGTTCTGGCATCGGCCTTAGGGTTGTCAAGGGCGGCCAGATCCTGGCTAGCTCTGAAGCAGGCCACATTCCTCTGGATCTCTCTCCCTTTGCTCCTCTGTGCGGATGTGGACAAAGGGGGTGCGCTGAATCCATCCTGGGAGGAGAGGCGGTCATGCGGCGCGTCATTGCC
This sequence comes from Patescibacteria group bacterium, assembly GCA_018894075.1. Lineage (GTDB taxonomy): Bacteria > Patescibacteriota > Minisyncoccia > Minisyncoccales > Staskawiczbacteraceae > JAHJTG01. Next base: position 10,383 of record JAHIEB010000039.1, read on the forward strand.
GAGGTGGCTGTTCGGGGAGAGGTCATCCCTGATAATCTCCACCCCTGTGCATTTTTGGACCAGGAGTTTGACAAGGACAATCCTTGGGCTACTGATCTGTATGACCGAATCGCGCTTGGCATGGCCATTGTTTTGGCAAGCTATGTGAGCATTCTCCGGCCGGGTTTGATCATCTGGAAGGGGAGTTTTGCCAAGGCTGCGTTGCCTCGGATTGCGGACTCAATCCGCAACCATCTGCGATCAAAGCTCATGAACCCTGTTTGGGCTGACGATCTGGCATTCTGGTTTTCTCCCGAACCGGATAGAGATTCCTTAATCGGGGGAGCGGTCCTTTTTGAGCAGCGGAAGGGACTAATTATCTAAAGAACAAGCGAGTGGACGACCACTCGCTTTTTTATTTTTTTGTGCTATCATTACATAATGGTCTCTTGCCCCCGTAGTTCAATGGATAGAACGAGAGACTCCTAAGCTCTAGATCGAGGTTCGATTCCTCGCGGGGGCACTTTAAAGCCCCTTAATTAAAAACATGGATTCGCCCCAGAAAAGAACAAAGATAAAGAAGTTTTTTTCAGTAGCTGTCCTGGCTGGTTCAATCTACGCCTCTTTTTTGTTCGCCGGCGGTTTAATCCTAGGCTATTGGGTCACAAGGCGGTTCTATAAGAAATTCATTGAAAGAGGGCCCTTAAAGCACATATACGTTGAAATTAAGGGATGGAAAATACACCTCCACCACTGGATTTCAGGGACCATTCTTCTGCTAGCTCTTTTAATAGCAGGAGTTGAATTCGGAGACCATAGGCTTTTCTTGGGATTATTGTGCGGAGTGATAGCTCATGATATTTACGATTTTAACGATTGGCCGCATATAATTGAGAAAAAAGCCCAATAGTGCGGCTGGTGGGGTGCCAGAGAGGCTGAATGGGCCGCACTCGAAATGCGGTATGCCCGTAAGGGTATCAGAGGTTCAAATCCTCTCCCCACCGCAGATAAAAATATATGATTACCCTTTCAGCAGAATTTTTTTTGTTCTCTTCGGCAGTATTATTGTTTTTGCTTATTGATATCGTCTTTTTAGTTTGGTTTTGGAAGCTGAAGAAAAAAGCAAAAATGTTCTTTGAGGGGAAAAAGATAAAGGACGTTGAAGATGTTTTAACCAACCAAATGCAAAAAACAAAGAAGTTGGAGGCCGAATGTGTGAATCTGCAAAACAAGGCAAACAGTCAGGCCAGCATTTCAGAAAAAACATTCCAGAAAATAGGGGTGGTAAGATTTAATCCTTTCAGCGATATGGGTGGAAACCAGAGTTTTGCCGTCACCCTGCTGGACCAGAAGAACAACGGCGTGATACTATCCAGCTTGTTCATTGCGGAGGGAAACAGGGTTTATGCAAAATCAATAAGGGCTGGGCAGTCAGATTATCCTTTGTCAAAGGAGGAAAAAGAATCATTAGAAAAAGCAATAAATGGACAAAAGAAATAATAAAAAAAGAGCTCCCGTGGTAGTTGTTTTGGGCCATGTTGACCACGGCAAGTCCTCGCTTTTGGAAGCGATCAGGGATTTTGAGATTACTTCTAAAGAATCGGGGGGCATAACCCAGCATGTGGGAGCATATGAAGTGGATCATAAAGATCAAAAGATTACCTTTATTGACACCCCCGGCCACGAGGCTTTTTCTGCAATAAGGGCCAGGGGAGCCCAAGTTGCTGATATTGCCGTACTGGTGGTGGATTCAGCCGACTCTGTCCAGCCACAAACAAAAGAGGCAATAACTGTTATCAATAAAGCCGAGATTCCTATGATTGTTGCCTTGAATAAGATTGACAAACCAACAGCTGATCCAGAGAAGATAAAAAGAGAGCTTTCTGCCCAGAATGTTTTTGTAGAATCAATGGGAGGAAAGGTACCTAGTGTTAATATATCAGCCAAGACCAAAGAAGGAATGAACGAACTGCTTGATTTAATACTATTAGTGGCAGATTTAGAGGCCTTAGAGGCAGATGTTGAATCTCCCGCAGAAGGAGTTGTAATAGAATCCAACACAGATAGCTTCAGGGGGCCAGCAGCAACCTTGCTTGTCCAAAAAGGCACATTGAAGATAAAAGATGTCATAGGAACAGATACTGCCTGCGCGAAGATTAAAGGACTAGAAGATTTTCAAGGAAGGGCCATAAAGAAAGCCATTCCTTCCCAGCCCACTATTGTTTTGGGTTTTGACAAAGCTCCATGGGTTGGAGAAAAGTTTCAGACCTTTGACAGCCTAGACCAGGCTGCCGGCAACATGAAGGAAGTCAAAAGAGCCGACCTCTCTTTTTCTCTTAAAGAAGGCCAGAAAGTTTTAAACATTATCTTAAAAGCAGATGTGGTAGGGTCTTTAGAGGCCCTAGTTGAGATACTAAAGGAACTGCCTCAAGAGAAGGTAGCTTTAAGAATTTTAAAGAGCGAGATAGGGGATATTGTCGAGTCTGATACAAAAGTGGCCGAAACGTCTAAAGCCCAAATAGTGGGTTTTAGAGTGAAGGTAAACCCTGGTGTTTTACAGGCAATGAGAAAAGACAAAGAAAAGAGGGTAAAGATTAAAACTTTTGATGTGATATATAATCTGGTTCAGGAGGTCAGGCAGATGATGGAAAAAAATATAGCGCCAGAGGTTGTAAGGCAGGATATAGGGAAGATGAAGACTCTGGTGGTTTTTTGGGCAGAAGGCAGAAGACAAATCGTGGGAGGAAAAGTCTTTGAAGGAGAATTTAAAAAAGGATTAAAGCTCGAGGTCCAAAGAAATTCTGAAAAAGTAGGCGAAGGAAAGATTATAAACCTGCAGAGGAATAAAAAAGACGTGGACAGGGCCATAAAGGGAGATGAATGCGGTATTTTATTTGAAGGTTCTGTTAAAATAGAAGAAGGCGACATCATAGTTGCTTTTTCTGAAGAGAGGGTGAGAGACACTTTATGAGCAAAAAAGTAGAAAAGGTAAATTCTCTGATTCAAAGAGAGCTTGGGAGCATACTCTTAAAGGATGTTGAGTTCCCGCAAGGGTCTTTGGTCACTATTACCAGGGTTGAGACCTCAATAGATTTAATCAATGCCAGGGTATATATTTCTGTCCTGCCCCAGGAAGGAGCAAAAAGAGTATTAGAGATTTTAGGAAAGCTCGTTTTCTTTTTACAGAAAAGAATAAATAAGAGGCTTAAAATGAGGCCTATACCGAAGATACGGTTTATTGAGGAAAAAGAGACTGGCAAAGCCGCCAGGATAGAAAGCATTTTAGAGGATATAAGGAATCAAGAAGGTTGAAAAAAATAGAATTAAAAAATATTTATGTTTTCTTTGGACCCTCGAGGGGGGCATAATCGATATAATTTTAAGATCGATTTCTTTGAAAAGTGGACGCCGGAGATGGCCTATGTTTTAGGCTTTTTATATGCAGATGGGTATATTGAAGATGCGGGAAAATCATCAAGGACTCAATATATATCTTTTGGCAGCAAAGACAAAGAGATTATCGAGTTAATAAGATCGGTATTAGGATCTAAGCACATAATAAATTATAGAATTCCTAGCAAGGTTTTTTTCCCTGGCGGAAAAACGTATAAATGTGCCGAATTCTATAAATTAAGGATCGGCAGTAAGAAATGGTTCAGAGATCTTTTGCGGTTAGGGCTTGTCCCAAAAAAATCACTAATAATAAAATTCCCAAATAACATCCCCGATAAATATTTCGGACATTTCGTCCGAGGATACTTTGACGGAGATGGATGTGTCACTATTAAAAGAGGCAGGGGCGCAAGAGGGCAGACGATTCTAAAGGGAGTAGCCGTCATTTTTACTAGCGGGAGCAGACTCTTTTTAGAGGGGTTAAGGAACCGGGCGCATCAAATTGTTGGTTTTAGGAAAAGGATTGTTTATTACGGTAGCCGTAGCAGGGCATGCTATTTGAAATATAATACGGCCGAAAGCGTGAGATGGTTCCAACTTTTTTATGGCGATTGCTTCAACCTATTTTTAAAAAGAAAATATAATGTCTTCCAAAAATACTTTCAATTGCGCCCAGTTAGGATTGACAAAGAGACAGCAAAGATATTGAATAAAGGATCATGGCCAGGTATCCAAGTAGTTTAAGGAGACGGTCTGCAAAACCGTTATACGCGGGTGCAATTCCCGCCCTGGCCTCAAGTTTGCCCGGATGGCGGAATGGCATACGCACAACACTTAAAATGTTGCGAGGTTTTCCTCATGCGAGTTCGACTCTCGCTCCGGGCACACGCGTTTTTAACTATTTTTGTTCATAAATTTTCTCGATTTTGGCAAAAACAAGTCACGAGTCGAGCCACCTTTTGATTGAGGTGGTTTTTATTTACCGAAAATCCCTTGCTCTGCAATTAAAACATGAGGGGCTGTGGTGTGGGGATATTATTTCTCAAGAAAGTTTTACATAAGCGGAAATAATCTGATTAAATTTTTAACTATGCAAACGAAAAGCCCGAGGCACCCCGGGCTTTTTGATTTTACAATGATTATCTTGGGCTGAAATTATCAAAATAATCTTTAAAATATTTAATCACCCCCCCCCTTTTCGTCAGCGGGTATTTTTTCGGGTTCTTTTTTCTTTTAAGTCTAACACCCCCCTAATCCCCGCTGAATCGACTCTGTCTTTCTTATTTAATTCCGCAATTTCTTCTTTTGATAATCTACTATCCGATCCGCTTCTGTCTTTATCGGTCGATGCCCCTATGCGTCTTTGTTTTTCGGCGAACAAAGCATCCCTAACGGCTCTCTGCTCATCCCATTGATTTTTCATCTCCGGAGTCATTCTTTTCCCAAGCCTTGCTTTAGTTTGTAGTACGCCCTCAATATATTTAAGTGCATCGTCAACTCCTTCCACTTCTGGTCTGTCTGCACCTAAAACAATATTCTCTATCGCAAGAGCAGATCTTTTATCTCCCCTTTTACCCGATTCAGACAATGCTTTTGCATATCCAATAATAGCACCCTTTGCTTCTGAAAAACTTAATGGCGTAGCGCCATTTTTATCCCTTTCGGCCAGATTTGCCTCAACGACTATTTCTCTAACCGCATCGTGCCAAAAACCATTTTTCTCCAGAATACATTGTCCAGCGTCATATCTTTCGTTAGCAAAATCATAACCAGCTTCGCTTAATGCCTTGTGATTTTGTGGCTGCTTAACTCTGTCTAAAACACCCTGCATTTTAAGAGCAATTTCTTCGCTTTTATGTTGCTCCGAAGAGCTTGTTTCTGGTGATTGCATATTTTTTATTTTCTTTAATAATTTATGACAACTTTTTCAACTGATTCTTCTTGCATTAATAGCAGCTAAAGCCCTTATTAAAATAATGACCGAAGGCTGGCACATTACCGAATATTCCCAACATTGTTTTAGTAATTAAGGTGTCACTCGGATTATTTTTTTCTCCCAACGCAACGCCCAGCAAATAAATCAATAACATTTTTCTTATTTATTTTTCCATAATAACCATTTAGTTTTTACTTGATCTTAAAATTTATCAAGTTATTTTTTATATTTTACTCTAAAATCAAGAAAAAGCAAAGTCGTAAAAAACCTATAATCAACATTGAAAAATATCAAAATCTTAATATAATTTAACCAAAATTAAAGAAAATTTAAAAGAGAAGTAGCAAAGTTTAACGAAAGAACCCGGGAACTCATCCAGCTTATAGAAAGATCAATATCTATTACGGAATGTTTAGAAGTAGAATGGAAAAAACGGTTGGATAGAGACGAAGATTTTTACACTGACAAGGATAAAAATTTAAGTGTTTTCAGTTGGAAAAATTGGGAGCTCTCAAGACAAGAATGGATTGTACCTACAATATAACCAATTCCTTCAGTTTATTCGTAACTACTTACTTAATAGAAGGAAGCCGAGGCAAAGTAACAGTAGATTAAAACAAGCAACCCCCCCCTTTAATTTTTGGTGGCTTTTTGATAGAGTAAATCAATATGGACAACCAAAAAATATTTAATCAACAATATAAAAATCCTTCAAATTTTGTCAAACGGAGAGTATCACACGAAAAGTTTAGCACTAATAAATACAACTGGTACAAATATGTATTTGACCATTTTAATTTTTCTGCAAGGTGCAAAATTTTGGAACTCGGCTCGGGCTTAGGGACATTATGGCTCAATAATCAAGAAAGAATCCAGAAGGATTAGGATATTACATTATCTGATTCTTTCCAAGAAATATTAGATAAAGTGAAGGAAAATCTTAAGGAAGTAAACCATCCATTTAATTTTCAGCTGATAAGTGCTGAAAATATACCATACTCAGACGCTACTTTTGATGGGGTAATTGCAAATGGCTTGCTTTATCTTGTCTCTGATTTAGAAAAAACGATAAAAGAAATAGCGCGTGTGATTAAATTTGGGGGAATGCTGATTGCTTCAACCAGCGGTAGTAAATATATGAAAGAAGTAGAAGATTTAATTATAAAAACTGACCTTCCTATTCATAGAAATTATACTAAGCATTCTTTTTCTTTAGATAATGGGAAAGAATCACTTTCTCAAAATTTTTCCAGGGTTGAGGTTTTCCGTAAAGGAGATTCTTTATTAGTCACCGAAGCCGAGCCGCTTGCCGAGCATATTTTATCCACCAATGAAAATTTAAGCGAAGAACAAGTAAAACAGGTGCGTGTTTTTTTTGACGAATATTTTAAGAAAAATAAGCAGTTAAAATTTACAATAGATACGGGCTTATGTATCGGAAAAAAATAAATAAGGAGGTAATAAAATTTAATTAAAATATGGCAGAAAATATTGAATCTCGCTTAGGCTCCGAAGAGCCAGAAACCCCGGATCAAAAGAAGTTCCGAGAAGAACTGGGAGAGATGGCCGAAAAGGCAAGGCAAGAAGCAGCCGAAAGCCCCAAGCAGGAGGGGCTGGATTTGGCTGAATTAACAAAAAAAGAAAAAAAAGACCTTAAGCGCTGGCGTTCAGAGCAACAAAAAGGCGAAGTAGAGACAACTCCAAAAGATGTCCTGCCAGAAAATCCGGATTTAAAAAAACTTATGACTGCGGTAAAAAAGGGGGTCAAGAGAGCGAGAAGAGAAATAGCAAAAAACCCAAAAAAAGGGGGCTTGGACCTAGCAGAGGGGGAAGACGCAGAAAAGAAATGGAGAGAAGCCGAGAGAGAGGTCTCCCCAGAGTTTATTGAGGCGCTAGAGAAAACGCCACTTGGTCCAGAAAACCAGGTTTGGATTTTACTTACTAAGGCTGGATTAAAACCGGCGTCCTGGCTTGATAAAGATATTAAAAGAACGGAGCATGGAAAAGTAACAGAGTTTTTAAAGAATGAAGAAGTCCACCAACTTGTTTCTTTTTTAGAAGCCTTTTTTCCTTGCGTAGTTGAGAAAAAAACCGTTGATATAGTAAAAAATAGACGAGGAATTTGGGTTGGTGTCCCGTCCGAAAAAGGACGCAAAATCGGCGAGGAAGAAAGGTTGGATTTTATCATAGGTAGCAACAAAGAAAATTTAGAGAAAATTGTTTCAGCACTTGAGGCGAAAGATGATAGGAAAATTGGATTAGCACTTGGTTTTGAGCCGACGGCGGTAGAAGCTTTTTGCGGGAAAGGGAAACTTGTAGATAATGAGAAATTGCCAGACGAAGCTTTGTTTAGTGAGGCATTTGTATTTAGTCCCAGCAGGCTTTCGGCCGATAATTGGCTGAAAGAACTGGCCCAACATCAAAAATGGGCAGATTACGTAAAAAAAACAAGCCCAAGTCTGTTTAACAGAATGATGGGTTTTCAAAAAGAGGTAAAAAAAGAGGCAAAATAAAAATACATTAATCAATTTTTATATATGAAATCTGAAGATTATAAAAATCTATTAACCGAAGACGAAAAAATTATAAAACCCTTTGTGCCGGAGTCTCTTTTGAGACGTTTATTTTATTTCCTTAGAAAAAGAGTAGCGCTTATCATAACCAATAAAAAGATAATATATAGGGGAAACTTTGGATATTCAGATAAAAATATTAAGATTGAAGAAATAAGTGATGTATTCTTAACAAATGAGTCTTCTGCGGCGGTTCTGGTTGCTAAATCCTTGGAAATTCTAAAAAAGGGAGCACCCCCTATTGATATTCTGTTTTAGGAGAATTAATCTCAAATGACGTTATGGCCCCTATTTATGAAGGTTCTATATCTGTAGGGTGGTTGTCGGGGTCACAAAAAGTTGAGGCCCTATCAATGATAAAAAAACTCGTAGGCCAAAAATAATAATTAGCAACAGCGAAAGGTAGAGTTTAGCATCTTTATCTGTCCGTAATCCGCTATTATATTGATTCCAATGTTGCCTGCTACGCCGTGCCCTTTCCCGAGATTAATTTCTCGGGTTTTTATTGTATAATAGAAAAAATGAAAAAAGTTTTCCTATTATTTATAATCCCATTATTATTCCCACTTCTGTTTTGGCTGAACAAATAGACATTAACACTGCTATATTGCCACAATTGGACGAATTAACCGGCATTGGACCAACTTACCCTCTCCCGAAGGAGAGGATGCCCTGAATAAATGGATTGTATCCACAATACAACTAATTCCTTCAGTTTATTCATAACTGCCTACTTGGCAGAAGGACACGAGGCAGAAACGCTGAACCTATAGAGAGTAAAGCCACCTTTTTCCGCCTCCGCTAGTTGGCGGATTGTGGATGAAGTGGGTTTTGATTTGTAAATTTGGGCTTGACATAAATTTATTTAAATGATATACTTAAAAAGGTAGAAATATTATAGACCCCAACTCAAAGGAGACTTCACGTGGGAACCTACTACAATCCCGGTACAGAAGTGCAAACTGTGGGCCGCAAACTTAATGACAAGGGCCCAGACGGCTCGGACTACGAAAAGCTAATGGCCCAACTACAGGAAGGAGAAGTGCTATTCGGCGTAGTGGATGTGTTCGTGGCAGAGAGAAATCCTGTGCGCGCTATGCACATTCAGTCGCAGGATGACCTTACAGGCACTTGGCGGGCCCATTGGCAAGGTTATTACAAGATACTGGGCTTCTATGCAGTGCCGCGGACGAAGGCCGAACAAGGATGCGGGAGTAGACTGCCATAATTATCTCGCCCGGTTCGGCAACGTTTTACCTCGCATAGCCCTACACAATCGTGTGGGGCTTCTTTTGTACATAAATTCTGATATGATTTATAAATACTATTAAACAATCGAGTTATAAAATTTATGTCAAATATTTTGAAGGCTCCTAAAAAATCAATAATATACGAAGATGAATTGTTGTATGTCTGCCTGGCAAAAGAACCGATTGTTATCGGCCACACTATCGTTGTTTTCAAGCAGGATGTTTCTGATTTGAGCAAACTGTCGGACAGAGATTATGATTATCTGATGGACACGGTTTTTGCCACCAGAAACGCTCTAATAAAAACTTTGAATGTCAAAAAGGTTTATCTACTTTATATGGACGAAACAAAACACGTGCACTGGCATTTAGTTCCGAGGTATAAAGAGAGAGGATTTGGTGTTTTTAAAAAAGAAGTTACCGTAATAAAAGATTTCTCTTTGGCTCACAAAATTCACAAGAATCTAATATTTATTCGCGACCAAAGATTTTAAATCAGGATTTTAAGTATATCCCAACCTGGTTCCAATTAAGTCGCACCACCGGAGCTATGTTTTTAAAACCCACCTTTTAATTGTGGTGGTTTTTAAATTAAGCAAAACCTAACCGCTTGATCTCCTTTAGTCTTTCCTTCAATCCGGCTATATATTCCCTGTCCTCAAAAAGTATAATAAGATTTAGACTTGAGCACATAACTAAAAACTCCCCGCAAGGGGAGCTTTTAGTCTTCTAAAACTTCAATATACACAATATCTGCGCCGAAGTTCTTGGCTTCTTTAGTGCTGTCCATCCAGATATCCAAATGATAGTCTCCCTTTCTCTTATTCATTCTATCCTGTACGGTGAACACTTTGTTTCCATACAAGCTTGGGATTCTAACTTTGGTTCCGAATGAAAGCAAGTTGTTGGCAACTATTCCGTCTCTGACAGTTTGGCCAGAGGCGGTAATAAATGGGGTAGAGTCTGTTTGCTCAACAGTGCTTGAGTAAGCAGTCACAACCATTTTAATCCGTTTTGCCACTTTGTAAGAATCAGCTGGATTTGTCTGCAAGATGGTGTTTTCCTGTGCAGTGGATATATTAGAGTTTTGAGGAGCAATCAGATCTGCTCTAGTGCCTGTAGGCAGGAAGATTTCAATGCTTCCTGTGGCTAAAACCGTCACCATTAACAAGCTTCCAAGGGCTCTCTTTAAGTGCAGTTTTATAGTCATATAATTTAAAAACCCCTTTCGGAGTTATGCAACCATAATAGCATATTATATCGTCCCTGTCAAGGATTATACAATGCTGTCTCTCTTTTGTCAAATTTTGGAGCGGGAGACGGGATTCGCACCCGCGATCTTCTCGTTGGCAACGAGACATTCTACTGCTGAACTACTCCCGCATCTGGTGCCGTGGGCCGGATGTGCGCCGGCCACCTCTTCTTTTTCAGAGAAGCGCTCTGCTACCTGAGCTACCACGGCATATTCTTATTATACCCCATATAGTGGACGATGCAGGACTCGAACCTGCAACCCTACGGATGTAAACCGTATGCTCTGCCAATTGAGCTAATCGTCCATTGGTGCGCGGGAGAGGAGTCGAACCTCCATGCCTTGCGGCGCTACCACCTCAAGGTAGTGCGTATGCCATTTCGCCACCCGCGCACATAATCTATTGAGCCTCTTCTACTGCCGGTGGCTCTTCTGGCTGTTCCTCTGGAGCGGCAACAGCTGCCAAATCATCCCCTCTCTTCAGCTTGGCCCTTTTTCCCTTAGCCGTTCTTAAGTAGTATAATTTGGCTCTTTTCACCTTTCCTTTTCTGACCACCTCTATTTTTGCAATAGCAGGAGAGTGGAGCGGAAATATTCTTTCTACTCCCACTCCAGAAATCACCTTTCTGACAGTGATGGTGGCAGATGCCCCTTTACCGTGCTTTCTAGCCAGAACTACTCCCTCAAAGACCTGCACTCTTTCTTTATCTCCCTCTTTGATTTTCTGGTGAACTTTAATAGTATCTCCAGGCGTTATTTCAGGAAGGTCTGTCTTTAATTGCGACTCGTTGAAGCTGTCTAAGAATTTACTCATATTTTTTTAATTCTTTTAATACGTTTTTTAAATCTTCCGGCAACTTTGATTCAAACTCTTTTGTTTGGCCGTCCGGGAGTTGAATCTTCAAATAGCAAGCGTGTAGAAAATGATGAGTCAGGTTTTTGGGAACAGGCTGTCTTTTGAACGCATAGAGCTTGTCTCCTGCCATCGGGTACTTGATATATTCTAGGTGGCACCTTATCTGGTGCTTTCTTCCGGTCTTTGGATAAAGCTCCAGCAGGGTATATCCCTGATATCTTTCAACAACCCTGTACTCGGTAATTGCCTGCCTTTTGTTTTCAGAGCCAGGTTCTGCTATAAAAAAAGCTCTTTGCTTTTTTCCGTCTTTAGGGGATCTGCCGATTAGAGTTTCAATCGTCCCTCCATCTTGCTTGATAACCCCTGTTGATAAGGCAATGTACTTCTTTTCTACCCTTCTATTTTTAAACTGTTTTTGCAAAAAAATCAAGGACTCGTTGTTCTTAGCTACAATTAATAGCCCAGAGGTGTCTTTGTCTAACCTGTGGACTATGCCATATCTGGGAGCTTCTCCTGCCTGCTTTAATTCAGGATAATCCTTTAAAAGGATGTTTATCAGGCTGTTTTCGTCCCCATAGACAGAAATGCCGGCTGGCTTGTCTATTACCAACAGATTATTGTCTTGATAGATTATTATATCCATTGTGGGCGTATCCCGACTCGAACGGGAGACCTCGTCGATGTCAACGACGCGCTCTAACCAACTGAGCTATACGCCCTTCTGGTGGGCCCGGATGGAGTCGAACCATCCACCTATTGTTTATAAGACAATTGTTCTAACCGCTGAACTACGGGCCCATATTTCTCCGAAATAGCTTTTATCGCCATTAGTATCTTCTCTGATAATCTAGCATTTCCTATGCCAAGCGTGCAAGTTCCATGCCCAAAACGGCCCTTGTGGTTTATATTATACGAGAAAGTGTTTTTGATATATGGTTTGATAAATTGCGTGGTTGGCACTCCTATCACCTCTGACCAAAAAGAAATTTCTTTATTTATATCCATGTCGCTGTATAGATGGAGTTGAACATGAAATTTCTGTTTAGGAACTTTGAGAGATTTCATCAACCAAAGAGCAAAGAATTTAATTATCGAAGGATCTGTGTTTGATAGATAAAGCGACGAATTAGCAGTTTTAAGACCTTCACCCCAATAAAGAAAGACGCCCGCCATATAAAGCTCCTTATTAGTAAAAGGAAATAATTTTCTTTTCTCGTTATTTAAACAATAGTTCAGTCTGACTTCTTTCTTCTTCCGTTTTGTTTCTCTGCACCTTTCAATTCTAATCTGGCTATTATCTCGGAGCTCCCTTATCCTCGCCTCAGGAAGGGGATAAGATTTTAGCCAGGAGCTAAGCGTGCTTTTACTGACATGAATGGCTTGTTTTATTTGGCTGTAGCTCATTCCTTGCTCGCGTAGATTTAGAGCTTTATTTTTTAGATCAAAATATGCCATATTGAACGAATATCCTTATCGTGGTATTGAGGACTCCCAAGTTCAGTATAACAGGCAGTACACTAAAGAGCAATTATCCCTTTTTTATAATTTTTTCAAACTCCTCTCTTTCAATCGTTTCTTTTTCCATTAAAGTTTTGGCCAGCTTGTCTAGGAGTTTTCTCTTTTTGGTTAAGATACTAGTCGCTTGTTTTTCAGCTGATCGGATGAATTTATCAACCTCACCGTCAATTTCAGAGGCTACTTTTTCAGAATAGTTTCTCTGCTCTGAAATCTCTCTTCCCAAAAAGACCATATCGTCTTTCTCTCCGAATGAGACAGGCCCCAAGGCAGACATCCCGTATTCTTTAACCAACTTTCTGGCCAAGTCAGACGCCCTTATTAAGTCGTTTGAAGCTCCTGTCGTTATCTCCTTAAAAGCCAGCCTCTCTGCGCTGTACCCACCCAATAGCGTGGCCATTTCAGCCAAGAATTCTGTTTTTGACTTGATTCTCTTTTCTTCAGAGGGCATTTGCAGGGTGTATCCTGCTGCCATTCCCCTGGCGATAATAGATATCTTTCTTATTGGTTCAGATCCGAAGAAGGAGGAGGAAACTAAGGCGTGGCCCGCTTCGTGGATAGCTGCAATACCCTTTTCTTTTTTAGACAAGATATGGCTTTTTCTCTCCGGCCCAAGCAGCACTTTTTCAATTGCTTCTAAAAACTCAGGCTGGTTTATCTGGGTTTTGTTTTTTCTGGCGGCCATTAAAGCGGCTTCATTGGCAATGTTGGCTAAATCAGCTCCTGAAAACCCGGGAGTCCTTTCTGCTATCTCTCTTAAATTAACGTCAGAGCCCATGGGTTTTTGCTTTGAATGTATTTTCAATATATCTTCTCTGTCACGGACATCCGGAGGGTCTAAAACTATCTTTCGGTCAAACCTGCCGGGCCTCAATAAGGCAGGATCTAAAATATCTCCTCTGTTAGTCGCTGCCATAACAATGACATTGTTTTCTCTCTCAAACCCGTCCATTTCAACTAATATCTGATTTAGGGTTTGTTCTCTTTCATCGTGTCCTCCTCCTATGCCTGCCCCTCTGTGCCTGCCGATAGCGTCCAGCTCATCAATAAAGATAATTGCCGGAGAATGTTTTTTAGCTGTTTGAAACAAGTCTCTTACCCTGGCAGATCCCACTCCCACGAACATCTCAACGAACTCTGACCCTGAAATAGAGAAGAAAGGGACATTGGCTTCTCCTGCTACAGCCCTGGCCAGCAAGGTTTTCCCAATGCCGGCTGAGCCCAAAAGAAGAACTCCTCTTGGGATTTTAGCTCCCATAGCTAGATATTTCTTTGGGGATTTTAAAAAGTCAACAATTTCTATCAGTTCTTCTTTGGCTTCCTTTAACCCGGCCACGTCTGTAAAAAAGATTTTGTCTTTTGATTTTCCCTCTGTGCCGAATAAGCGCGCTCTTGATTTTGTGAAGTCAAAGGTCTGCATGGCTCCGCCTTTTGTCTGCTTAAATATCATCCAGAAAAAGATTCCAAAAACTAAGAGAGGGAGAATGCCGAAGATTAAAATAGGGGAAAGCCAGGACCAGACGCTTGGGCTGGGAGTTTTTACCTCTGCCTCAATCGAGCTAAGCTTTTCGGGATCTGCTCCAAGTTCAGTCAGATTCTGGACATAAGAGACGCCGGTTTCTTTTTCAGAAACAGACTTCTTGCTATCCTTGTAAACAATATCTAGAACATCGCCGCTTACTGTTATTTTTGAAACTTTATCCTGATTGATGTCTGATACAAGCTGGGTTATAGGTATGATGGGGACCTCCTCGGAAGGAAGATAGCTTATACTGAATAGGCCACCCAGCACCAAAAAGATAACGATTATTATGACGAAATTCTTAAGGAATGGATTCATATGTTTAATAACTAATAGAATAGCAGAAAAACAGGTCCTTTGCAACTTAGCTATTGACAAAAGTTGAAACATTTGCTATTATATTATCAGCACATAACACACACAGGTAAAACAGAAAGGAGGTGGCCCATGACGGCCACCAAAAAGAAAGTGAAGCGCCCCGAAAATGGGGGCGGGCCTGAAGGCACTAGCCTTCATGTGCCAGAGGCTGTGGCGGCCAGAGTTCTGGAAGGGGTGGATCTAGATCATATTCTCCAGATTAAGCCTCCGGACCAGGAAGATATCCGGGCTGAGCGCGAGATGCTGGAGAATGTGGAGGAGTGGGTCTGCCAGACCCTGAGCCATTTGGCCAATTACAGGACCCGGCGTCTGACGCGAGCTGAGGAGGCCCATCAGTCGCAACTGGAGACAGGCATGGCGGCCGTGATCCAGAGGCCTGACACCAAGAGATCGGCGTATTTTGCCTACCTCTCCTGGCACATGATGAGTCTGAGTTTCAGCGACCACCATGAGGCAGCAGCCATGTGGTGGAGGCTGGAAGACGAGAAACTCATTGAGGAGTGCTCGGCCAGCGACTCCCAGCTCCCAGGAGGCAGGAATGACAGAGGAGAGCCGGACTCCATATACCACAGGTACTTTCGCCTGTGGGACTGCTTGGAGCCCTCTGATCTGCGGATCCTGCAGGAGCAGTACAAGGCTTACCGCATCCGTGTCCTAGATGCGGTGAAGCAGGACAGGCAGAGAAGGTGGGCTGAGCTTGGGGAGCAGGTCACGATCACGCTTCAGCAAGCCAAGGAGGGGCAAGACGGGCTGTTCGGCTTGGACATCCCAGTCCGGACCATGGAAGGCAAGTCCCCGCTTCAGGGCGGACGGCTCCTGCTGCGCCGCGAGTCCGGCAGACTGACTGTGAAAGACGTGGTCAATATGGTCGGCCACGGCGGAATCGGATCCTTTGAGGATAGGGTCCGGGAGAAAATCATTGGCGAGCAGGTTTCTCTGCCTGCTGATGACACCATGCAGTTGAAGATCGCAAGGAACGGCCCGTCAGCCTGGCTGTTCTCCCAGATTGTAGTCTGGGGCCTGAATAACGTGTGACTTACTGGCGTCCGAGAAGCCAGCGAACCAAACCAAACCTGTGTGTGTCAAAAAGGACGTTGTTCTCGGCAACGTCCTCTTTTTTTACTTCAGTTTTAAACTCATCCTGTATTCTCTGGGCTCTATTGAGATTATTTGAAACTCGTACTTTTTATCTTGCTCTAAAGCCTCCTCCATTTTAGCCTGTGACCCGAACTCCGATATATGGCACAATCCCTGGATTTTATCTTCTATCTGGATAAAAGCTCCGAATGGATTAAGCTTTGTCACCTTTCCCTGGACCACGTCTTCCTTTTTATACTTTTTCTCTATATCCTCCCATGGGTTTTTCTTTAGAGACTTTAAAGAAAGGAACACCTGGTTGTTTTTGATATCAATAATTTCAGCCTGCACTATCTGCCCTATCTTTACCACATCAGTCGGGTTTTCAATCAGTTGCCAGTCAAGTTCTGAAATATGGATAAGTCCCTCTATTTGGGGGGTGCCCTCGACAAAAGCAGGGAATTTAACAAAAGCTCCGAAGTCTGCAATGCCGGATATTTCTCCCTCCACTTTATCGCCCCTGTTATAGCTCTTAAGTATTTCTTTTATCTTTTCTTCGCTCTTTGCTTTTTCAGAAAGAATTAACTTGTTCTCTTTAGCCAGCAAATCTAGGACTTTGACTTCCAGTGTCTGACCGACGAACTTTTGTAGCTCTTTTAATATCTTCTGTTTGTCAGCGTCTGTCACTCTGGGATAATGTTCAGGAGAGAGCTGGGAAACAGGCAGAAAGGCAGACAATCCTTCAACTGTAGTCAAGAGTCCCCCTTTATTCACGCCAGTAATCTTGACCGGGAATAATTCTCCATTGTCTTTTATTTCCTGAAGCTTTTTCCAGCTTATCTGCTTTGCAGCTTCCTGCAGGGACAATTCAATATATCCATCCTCATTTTCAAGATCTACAACTTTGGCATAAATCTTGTCCCCCTCTTTTAGTTTTTTTATAATATCCTTGGCAGCATAGAACTCCCTGCCGTATATGATACCGTTTCCGTATCCTTCCAAATTAATAAACAAAGACGACCTGTCTCTGCCCACAACTATGCCCTCTAAAATAGACCCCATTGATATCTGCCCTTGATTTTCTTCTTTCATAAAAAAATAACGGTTCTTAATTATTATTCCCAAAAAAGCTGAGCCATTAAAACAGGCTTTTTGGGTATTATAAATATACACGAAACTGTCCCTTTGTTCAAGTGCGAGGCCTTGTTTCAAGCATTAAATAATGCTATTATTAGATATAAACATATGGCAAAAATCAGCTGGTGCGGACAATCCTGCTTTCAAATCGCTGTTTCTAACTCCAAGGACCATTCTGCCCAAATAGTCATTGATCCCTATGACGAGAAGCTTGGCTTAAAGGTTCCCAATCTATCAGGAGAAATTCTGCTCATAACCCACGACCACCCAGACCACAATAATATCAAGGCAGTGAAAGGAGATCCTTTTGTTATTTCTACACCAGGAGAATACGAGGTTAAAGGGGTCTTTATTAAAGGCATTAGTGCAGACCATGGCGAAAAAAGAGGAAAGATAATAATATATACTATGGAAGCTGAAGGATTGAGATTCTGCCATCTTGGAGATTTAGGGCAAAAGGAGCTTTCTTCTGATCAATTGGATCAAATAGGGCTAATTGATGTTTTGATGATTCCTGTGGGAGGGACATATACTATTTCTGGCCAAGAGGCTCAAAAGATAATTTCCCAGATAGAGCCAAAGATGGTAATTCCTATGCATTATGATATAAAGGGGCTGGAATTAAAGCTTGACGGAGTGGATAAGTTTTTGAAAGCAATAGGAAAGCATTCTGTTATTCCGCAGGAA
This sequence comes from Patescibacteria group bacterium, assembly GCA_018894075.1. Lineage (GTDB taxonomy): Bacteria > Patescibacteriota > Minisyncoccia > Minisyncoccales > Staskawiczbacteraceae > JAHJTG01. The sequence goes on from JAHIEB010000039.1 coordinate 27,938, forward strand.
AAACTGCTGGTTAAGTCAAACTCCTTGCCAAAAGACGGAACAGAAGTAGTTATTCTTCTACCATGATAAAAAAGCTTCAGGACCTGCCTTTAGAAAAAAGAAAAATGATTCTCTGGGGGGCGGTCGTCTTATTGGGGCTAATCTTTTTAATCTTTTGGTTTAAAACCACAGTTTATAGATTGCAAAAAATGGGCGATTTCGGGGAGGCACTGGCTCCGGCAGGAGAGATAATAAACGAAGCTGGAGAAAATTTTAATGATGTAATGGAAGGAGCAAACTTTTTAGAAATGACCCCCGAAGAGCTAGAGCAGTTAAAAGCTGACGCCAGCCCCGAAGAATTAGAGGAGATACAAAAAATGATGGGAGAATAGAATATGGTTAAAAAAGAAGAAAAAAATACAGATATAGGAGAAGTAAGACCCCGGGATATAGTGCAGGAAATGCAGGAGTCATACATTGACTATGCCATGTCTGTTATAGTGGCCAGAGCTCTACCTGACGTAAGAGACGGCCTAAAACCTGTCCATAGAAGAATCTTATACGCCATGCTTGAAGAAGGATTGAGGCATAGCGCCAAATTCAGGAAGTCAGCGACAGTGGTGGGTTCTGTCTTGGGAAGATATCATCCCCACGGAGACGCGGCAGTTTATGAGTCATTGGTCAGAATGGCTCAGGATTTCTCTTTAAGATAT
>JAHIEB010000040.1 GCA_018894075.1 Patescibacteria group bacterium
AATTCACTCAAGCGGATTGTCCTCGCGCGCTGCGCGGGTCCAACCGTTTAGTTCAAACGTTAGCCGACTGTCGCAAAAGACCTACTTTTGCGACGTTGGGGTAACGTGGAAGCTCACTGGCGGGGATTCCGCTACGCTCCATCCCCGCCAGTGAAGCGCCTTGTTAGACTCCATCTGATTTGAGTTTGCCAATGAAATATGTTCTTTTGCACCCATTCATTTCGGGGTAGGGTCAGTTTAACCAAACAGTGCCTTTTTGTTTTCTCAATTAATATTATAATAATGTTTAACCTTTTCTATCATGTCCTCTTTTAATTTATTAGTGACATTACGAAAAGCAATGGCTGCACTTTTTCCTCTGCGCATGCCCCTACTTTCTACATCTTCCTTAGAAGAAGCATTAAATGACGCTATAATAACTCCTGTTTTGCTATCTTTAACTTCTAATGAAATATCTATTGCAGTATATTCTTGTGATATGGGAACGCATATGGCAGGCAACCAGAAAACGGGAAAAAGCGTTACAATCCCGAAGTCTTGACGAAATTTACCCCAAGACGTAACCTTATAATCCCCAAATAACCTATTTATTGAGCCATTTATAATGATATCGTCTGTAGGTTGCGCAGGATAGTGTATTTCTTTAAATAGCTGTGATTTTTTAAAGTCTTTTAGTAATATTGAGGTCACTATGTCCGATACAGGTTGTTCTAGTTTGCTATACGGCGGAAGATTGTCCCTTTCTTTTAAAGGCCTATTATCCGTAAGACTATTTAAGCCAACTATCTTATTTATTCTCTTTTCAGAAGGCACAGGAGAAACGTTGTATGGAGAAAGGATATTTAGGTCACGATACGATGACACACATACACAACCACAACATAAGCTAAGACATATTAAGATAATCCATACTGTATTTCTAAGCATCTTAACCTCCGCTCTTTCTCAAGAAATAGCTTGACTTTCCCAAACTTCTCCTTATTCCCACCACTCCTGCCATTTCATTGGGCCTTGGTCATAATCTTTTTTTATAAAAAGTAATACATTGTGTTAATACTTAAACTCTATGACTTCGCTTGTCCATGTCGAATATTGCCGTGTACCTGTAAGGATCGTCTCGCCGGCCTTCTTACGATAGTCTCGCGGGTTCCTGAAAAAGTAAGATGCGTTATACCCCACTCCGCTATCCTCGCTTCTGACAAGTCCAAAGGGGACATCATCGGAAATCCATACCTTTCTGGATGTATCTGTTATAGAATCGCTGGAAGAAGGGTATATTTCTCTAGTGATAGCTTGAATTTGGTAAACCCTGCAAGAAACAGTCTGATTTGCAATTGTTAGTTTTTCTTGAGAAACCAACTTAAAATCTAAGATTTTGGTTTCAGTTTTGTGCTCTTTGAAGACTTGAGCTACTTGCTTATATACTCCCTGCATGAATGAGCGCTGATATAAATTCATCGCAGCTCCTATCGGCCCAGCTACAAGCGCTCCCGTAATTACTGCAGTTGGAATATTATCTTGCGCTTTAGCGTAATCTATATAGTTGATTCCATCCTCGCATATAACCTTACTAAAAGCCAAAGGGCATCCTTCGCGCGTGAAAGTATCGTTACCAATTATCTCGTTGACAATATATCTCTTCCCATTTTCAGCAGATTTAATATCCTGCAAAGTTTTAGTTACAAGCTGCTTTGATTTACCACATGTAGATTCCGTCTTAACCGTACTGCCTACTTTTAACCGAGAAATATCATAAAGTTCAAGCGCCTGAGAACATGAAAGCCCTTGAGTTTGTTCAAAACGATCTACCACTGATTGCCATTCCGCGTGTTTCTTTTGTACCATTTCCGGAGTCAAAGTAGCGCAGCCACTGAATAATCCTACTATAAGCAATAGATATATTAATCCTTGTTTTTTTAACATAAACCCTCCCTGCAGAATTTGTCTCTATTCTTCTCCCACCACTCCTGCCATTTTGCGGGGTTTTTCCATTACATTTCCCTCTCCTCCTATTTCCCCGCCAACATCTCTGCTGCCTCTTCCAAGTCTTCCGGAAACACATCCACATAATACCTCAACGTCGTCGCCACATCTGAATGCCCTAAATACCGCTGAACCAACTTAGCGTTTTTGAATTCCTTTAGCAACCTTGTCCCTACAGTATGCCTCAAGGCATGTGGTGAGAGATTTGATTCAATACCGCTCTCTTTCACCCATTTCTTAAAATCCCTTTGCACCTGGCGCGGGCTGATCCTGGCGCTATTTCTAGAAACAAACAAAGGAGCACCAGGTAAAAG
>JAHIEB010000041.1 GCA_018894075.1 Patescibacteria group bacterium
ACAGCAGTGACAACCCCAACTAGTGACACAACTCCAAGCTACACCTTCTCATCTGATGAAGCAGGAACAATAGCTTACTTTGGAGATTGTGCATCAGCCACTACATCAGCTATAGCTTCAAACAACACAATTACCTTCAATGCTCTAGGGGAAGGAGCTCATTCAAACTGTACCCTCACTGTGACGGATGCGTACAGCAATGAGTCTGATCCATTGAGTATCACTGCCTTTACAATAGATATTTCTCCTCCTACAAGTGTCGGGATTGATTCAATGACCGCAGATTCAACTACCCAACTGACCGTCACCGCTTTAGTGGCGACTGATGTTTCTGGGCTTCATGCCACTCCTTACTATTTTGAGGAAACAGGGGAAGGGACTAATTCCGGATGGCAGGCTTCAAATATATATGTTGCAACTGATTTAACCCCGGGTGCTGGCTATACATACAGAGTTAGGGCAAAGGATTTGCTGTCAAACATTTCTGAGTATTCCTCTGAAGCGACAAAATACACATTAGCCAATACGCCGGGGGATGTTTCTCTTGTCCAGGCTCGGTCCGGCCAGATAACTGTCGGCTGTGATAGCAACTCCAATGCTTTCGGCACCGAATACTATTTTGAAAACATATTAGCGGGTACGAACTCCGGATGGATTACAGCCACTAGCTGGGTTTCTTCTTCTTTATTCTGTAATTCAGCGTACAGCTTTAAGGTTAAGGCAAGAAACGGAGATGGAGTTGAAACTGATTTTACTGATTCTTTTTCTTCTTCAACAGCTGTTTGTGGAGGCGTGACATACCAGCCTTTGTACGTGGCCTTCCCTAAAGGAGAGAACTTCTCTGTTGTTATTAATAGCCAAGATGCTATTACTAGATCTCGGGACGTCACTTTAAGGTTTACAATTACCTCGGATGTGGAGAGAGTAATGATTTCAAACTATTCTGACTTTACCGGAGCTGTTGAGTCCGACTTGACTTCCTTAACTGTTCCGTGGAGGTTGGTTGACGGCCAGGGCCCAAAAAGGGTTTATGTTAAATTCTTGAATAATTTAGGAGAGCAGTCAGGTGTTTTCACAGACGACATTTTCTTTGACCTGCCCGAGGATATCATTACAGAAATAATTGAGGTTCCTGGGGAGGTAATTAAAGAAGTAGTCCAGCTGCCAAAGAAGATTATTGAAATAATTAAAGATGTATTAAAGAGAGATGAGATTCCTGTTGAAGATGTTGTTAAAAAAGAGCCGCCAGTCTCTTTAGAAGGAAAGTGGGATGTCTTTTCTCCAAGCACATTGCGAGAGTTTGTTTTAAAGCCTTTGCCAAAGGAAATTAGAACATTGGCGGAGAAGTTTCCGAGCCTAGGCAGGACATTACAGGAAATCGGTATTGAAAAAGCGTCAGATGTCCAGAAGCTTGAAGGCGCGACTTTTAAACTGCCCGGGCTGACAGAGGTTTTAAATCTTCAGGGAGCTATCGCAACCCAGGGCTTTGAATTGCCTCAAGGCGTGCCTTTAGCAAAGCTGACTGAGCAGGCAAAAGGCAAGATTCCTTCAGATGTTGTTTTTGCTAGAACCGGCGGAGAGCTGATTGATTACAAGATGGATTTGAGTATTGACGAAGCGGGCAAGATTAGCCAGCAAATCAATATTTTATCGGGTCAGAAGCTGAATTTAGTGGTAAAGCCGGAAGAAAAGGTAAAGACAATAAAAGGATACCTTGTCTTAAAGAAGAAAAAAGATGTCATGATTGATGTGGATTCTCTGGTCGCGGCTTTAGCTGGCAGTTTCTCAAGAGCGCAGGAGGAGCCCGTAGACATAGAGTTTGTCTTGTTGGAATTTGAATATACAGACCCTGACGGAGACGGCATATATACTGCCGATATTGATGCACCTGTTGTTGATGGAGAGTACGAGATTATTACAGTGATGGATTATGAGGACGGTTCTCTTGAGAATAGAGAAATCAGACTGATTACTGTTGTTGATCCTGAAGGATATATTTACACAGAGAGCTCCAAGGGGAGGATAAGAATTAAAAAAGCAGAGGCGACGCTATACTGGCTCAATCCCGAAACAAAGGTTTTTGAAATATGGAAGGGCAAAGAGTATATGCAGCAGAACCCCCAGATTACCGATGAAACAGGAAAGTATTCTTTCTTGGTGCCAGAAGGCGAATACTATATTGAGGTTTATGCCAAAGGATACATTTCTTATCAGGGCAGGCCGTTCACGATAGAGGAGGGAGTTGGGGTGCATGAGAATATTAAGCTTGAAGAAAGAGCCTGGTTTACGAAGATTCTTGATTGGAGAATCGGCCTTGCTGTTCTAGTTCTTCTCGGAACAGCATATAATTTCTATCTTTTCAGGAGGTTAAAATCAAAAAACATAGCTAAAGTATAAAAATATGTACGAATTTATCAACAAGCGCAGTGTATTAATTTTCTTGGTCGCCCTGCTGGTAGTATCCTCGCTTGGCTACACGTTATTTGTATACCAGGATTTATGTGTAGCCAAAAAGACTATTGCCTCCTACCATCGCAATGAGAAGATTTTAAACTTCACCAATTTACTGATTGACAAGGTAATCAGAGCAGACCGGGAGGTATCTTTTGAAGACAGACTGGCTTTGGAAAACTCGATAAGAGAAATCAAAGATGATGATATCTTTAGATTGTGGCAGCAGTTTGTCGATGCAAAGACAGAGTTTGACGCCCAGCAGATGCTGGAGGAGCTGTTGGATGTTTTAGCCGGCAAGATATCGTATTAAGCACTAACTCCTGATAGTCTTAGGAGTTTTTTATTACACCGATAAATTTTGCATTAAAGGGAGAATAAATGATAAAATCTAATCATGCTTAAAGAAATAATTGATAAATTCTATTTGGAAAAGAATAACGACCGACCACAGACCACCTTCTATGTTTCTGAAGCAGGCAAGTGCCCGAGAGCCATTTTTCTAAAGTTCAAAAATGCTCCCAGGAAGGAGTTTGATCCTGCACTTTTGAGGCTTTTTGACCACGGAGAGAATATGCACAGGATGATAATGAAGCCGTTATTAAGCACAAGAGATATTCATGTTGTTGCTTCAGAGGTTGATATCCCTCCCCAGGAGATAGTTAGGGGCAGGGCAGATGCTGTATTATCTGACGGGAAGGAATTGTTTGTTTTGGATATTAAAAGCTCAAACAGCATAATTTTTCGGAATATGAGAGTTCCGAAAGAGGAGAATGTGTATCAAATACAGCTGTATCTCCATTTTTTAAAGATAAAGAGAGGAATTCTCTTATATGTTGATAAAGATAGATTGGAGTTAAAAGAGTTTATGATTTCCTATAATAAAAAGTTGGCAGAATCATTGCTAGCCGGACTTTTGAGCTTAAAACAAAAAATAGAAAAGAATATCGTTCCTTCAAGGATTGATTCTTACCCTTCCTTGAGTCAGTGCCGGTACTGCCAGTATAAGGCGGTATGCAAACTTACTAGTGGAGAGGAGATGACGTGGGAGCAGTTAAAAGAGAGAATATCTACTTATTATTCTTGTCCGTAAGTGGCTCTGAAACAAACAGCTCTTTGTTGATTAAAACATAGAGTTTTTTATCTGTGTTTTGAAAATACATCTCTATCTCCCCTTTGAAGTTATCAAGACTGACAATGTTTATTATGTCTCTGTCGTCTATTTCAGATATCTTAATGCTCGGCCCGATATTGAAAATAATATAATAGTTATTTAGCCAAAAGCAGGAGCCGATCTTCTGGGATAATTTATGTAAAAGAATTCTTTCTGTCGGATTTGAGGATTGAGCGTAATATATTTCAGAATCAGTCCAGAAAAGGAACCTAGAGTTATCAGGAGAGAAAACTATTCCGTTGGCAGGATAAAGCTCCCCCCCCTTTAAATCAAATATTTTCCCTTCAGAAAAAAAGATTGGAGAATCTTCGTGCGCAACATATTCAGTGTCTTTCAGAATCACCTCATTCTCATAATCGGCCAAAAGGTAGGTATTTTCTGATTCAAACAAGATATTTTTATTTTTTTCATCCCAAAAAACTATGTCAAGGTTTTTATTCAAGGAAAACAGCTTGTTATCTATCATCTTTTCTTGGCCATTTTGTAAAAATAATGAGGAGCCAGAGGGGGAGACTGTAAAGGCGCCAATGTCTTCCCCGATTTTTTCAAAAGCAATCTCTTTTTTTATCAAAGTAATGTTCGCCAACCTTGTAATTTGGTTGTCAAAAACACCCAGTTTTTTCTGCCACGAGTAATATCCATCTTTTTCCGCTGAAAGAATGTACTCAAGGGGAGCCAGACCCTGAATTAAGGACTGGTGTGAGAAAAACCCAGTTTTATTTTTTTGAACGCCGTTGACCAGAATGTCCACTTCCTGGGGCCATGTTTCAAGATAAAAGCCTCCGGTGGCTGTCAGCCTCCAGTTTTTGAAGTCAAAAGAATAGCCCATAGAGTAAATGATGAGCACAGGGGCCAGTGTAATGTATAAGACAGCAAAGCTGACAAACAAAATGAAGCGGGCAGTCTTTGGCATATTTAAATGATTGTAGCAGAAAAATCGCTCACTTGCAAAAAGAAGATTAAAAGATTATGATAAATTTAACTTTATGGCTTACAAATTCATTATTCAGGGCAAGAAGGCCTTAAACGGCCAGGTCTCAATATTGGGTTGTAAGAATGCAGCAGGCCCAGTGCTGGCAGCTGCCTTGCTTACTAAAAAAGAGTGCGTGATTGACAATCTTCCCATAGTGGAGGATGTCTCAAATATGCTTGAGGTAATTAAAAGCCTCGGGGTTAAAGTGGAAAATATCTCCGAGAGAAAGGTAAGGATTAAAGCTGAAAATCTGAATCCTGACACCCTTGATTTCGACCGGGTTTCAAAAACAAGAATATCTGTTTTGCTTTTCGGGGCTCTATTGCCAAGAGTTCCGTCTTTCAGGATGCCTCCTCCAGGAGGAGATAGAATAGGAGTTAGGCCGATATCTGTGCATTTAGACGCTTTAGAGCAAATGGGTGCCAAAATTAAGAAAACCAGCGATTATTATCAGGTTGAAAGCTCAAATCTCGAGGGTAAAGAGATTGTTTTAGACGAGTTCTCCGTCACAGCAACAGAGGTTATAATGCTCTCGGCTGTTTTGGCAAAAGGAAAGACTGTAATTAAGGGAGCTGCTGCAGAGCCGCATATTCAGGACCTCGGCAGAATGCTTGTTTCAATGGGCGCTAAGATAAAGGGAGTCGGAACCCACACTATTGAGATTGAGGGGCAAAAAGAGTTAAAAGGAGCTAGCCATAGCATAATAGCAGATCCTATTGAAGCGGGCACTTTTATTATTGCCGCCGCCTGTTGCGGAGAAAAGGTTGAGATTAAGAATGTAAACCCTGAATATCTGGATTTGTTCTTAAAGAAGTTGGAGGAAATAGGGGTAAATCTTATTAGAGGTAAAGATTCAATCACTGTTTTAAAGTCAGACAATTTAAAAGCAGTTAAAATACAGGCTCTTCCTTATCCCGGCTTTCCAACAGACCTTCTTCCTGTTATAATCCCCTTGCTGGTTAAAGCTAATGGGAGAAGCCTTGTACACGACCCTTTATACGAAAACAGGTTTAATTATGTGCAGGAGATGAGGAAGATGGGAGCTGATATTGAGCTGGTTGATCCGCACAGGTCTTTTGTGTTCGGACCCAAGGAATTAAGCGGTTTGTGCATTGAGTCATGGGATATAAGGGCTGGAGCATGCCTGGTTATTGCCGGGCTATCAGCGGAAGGGAAAACAACAATCAAGAATATTTTTCAGATTGACAGGGGTTATGAGAGAATAGAGGAGCGCCTTTCTCAGCTTGGAGCTGACATCAAAAGGGTAGAAGAATAATTATGAATTTCAGACCGAAAATTGCAATAGATTTGGGTACTTGCAATTCCCTTGTCTATTTAATGGGCAAGGGAATCGTTCTCAATGAGCCGTCCGTTGTGGCGGTGTCCTTGGCTGACAAAAAGGTTCTGGCTGTGGGGGAGGAAGCTAAGGAAATGATCGGGAGAACCCCTGAAGATATCAAGGTTTACAGGCCGTTAAAGGACGGAGTTATTGCAGATTACGGAGTGACGCTGGCAATGGTCAGGTATTTCATTAAAAAGACTACCAGGTACCTTAGGTTTTTAAGGCCGGATTTGGTAATCTCGGTTCCGGCCTGTATTACCAGCACTGAAAGAAGAGCTGTAATTGAAGCCGCATTGGCAGCAGGCGCCAGGCGGGCATATATTGCCAAAGAACCCATTTTAGCTGCCATAGGAGCTGGTATTCCCATCAATTCCTGTTCAGGGCATATGATTATTGATATTGGAGGAGGAACAGCTGAAGCAGCTGTCATATCTTTGGGCGGAATAGTGACAGCCGCCTCTGTGAGAGTGGCAGGAGACAAAATTGATTTAGCGATATCAGAGTATATAAAGAAAAAGTATAATCTGGCTATTGGTAGTCAGTCAGCAGAAGAGATAAAGATAAAAGTAGGCACGGCTTTACCGCAAAAAGAAGTGAAGATATTAGAGATTCAAGGAAGGGATTTAGTTTTGGGCTTGCCAAGGAATATAAAGATTTCAAACAATGAAGTTTGCGAAGCAATTTCAGACCCCTTAAGCGAGATAATTCAGGCGGCAAAGCAGGTTTTGTCTGAAACCCCGCCCGAATTGTCTGCAGATATTATGAACAAAGGAATGGTCATATCAGGAGGAGGGGCTTTACTGCCTAAATTTAATGAGTTAATAGCCCAAAGCACAGGCGTGCCCTGTTTTGTAGCTGATG
>JAHIEB010000042.1 GCA_018894075.1 Patescibacteria group bacterium
CCTTTTGAAGCGCAATAATGAGTCAATCCGGCAAAACCAGAGCCAACCTGGCCCATTGCGATTGACGCTATATTCACAATGGCTCCCTTTTTTTGCTTTGCCATTTCTCGGGTAGCAGCCTGGGCGCACAGAAAATATCCTTTTAAATTAACATCTATCACTTTTTCAAACTCCTCCTCTGACATTTCAAGGAAAGGCTTAAAGGGGCAGATGCCTGCATTATTAACTAAAATATCCACTTTGCCGAAAGCCTGTATCGTTTTCTGGATTAAAGCATCAACCTCCTGCTTATTGGAGACATCACATTTTACAGCAATAGCCCTTTTGCCCAGCTTTTTTATCTCTTCAACAACTTTCTGGCATTCCTGCTCATTTATGTCTGAAACAACCACCTTTGCTCCGGCTTTAGCTAGAGCCAAGGCGTGGGTTCTTCCCATCCCCTGCTTTGCCCCTGTTACTATAGCTACTCTTTTAGATAGGTCGCAGAAGGTCTGTTTGTTGAAAAACATATTATTTGAAGTTAATAATTACTCTTTGCAGCAGTCAACTAGCTTTTTGACAATATCTCCGAGTTTTCCCATAATCCCTTTTTTCTCTTTGTTTATATTCTCTTCCGGAATCTTTTTTACATCTCCGATATCAATTAATTTCATATTTATCCCCCAAAACAGAGAATAGAGCTCGTAAGATTTCTTGAAAAAATCCTGGGCTTCCTCTTTTTTACCTGAAGACAATTGCTTCGTCCCCACCTCCATTAACCGCATAGAGGCAGATAATAAATGTTTTGAAATGCACCAGACCTCTCCTTCGTAATCCTTGATTATTCTCTTTAAAAGATCCTTTCTCATTTCTCTAGCAGTATTCAGCAAGTCAAAATACTCTGGTTTTCCTGTTTTGGCTCCCGTGAAAAAGAAATGCTCTTCAATGGAGATTAAGTTCATTATGGCAATAGACAAATCCTCATCAGAAGAAAGGTCAAGCTCCGTCTTTTTGCTCTTTTGAATGAATTCCTCTAATTTTTTTGCGTCTATATCCATAAAAATATGATTAAGCTTGCCATTAATAATGTTAAAACAGGTATTATCACCCCTTGATAGGCAAAATACACCTTATTATTATTCCCTTTCTTTAATCTATTATGAAGCCAAATTGAGAATAAGAAAATAGCTGAACCTAAAACCGCCCCGAATATTATTTTGTCTGTGCCTAGAATAGTATTTTTAGAATGCCCTATCATACCTGCAAAATATAATGGCAAAAAGACAAGCACATACCAAGAGACAGCTATTATCGTCCTCTTGCATCTGAATTTGTATTTCTTCAGCCACTTTAAAGTCCAGCCGATTAAAGAAACTATCAAAGCCCCTATCCAGATGGAGGAAATGACATCGTCTACGCCCAGCCACCTTGAAAGCCCGAGCCCGGCTCCCACAGCCACTGTGCAAACAGGGCAAAAAGCCAAAGCTGAAGTCGGCATAAACAGAAAAATCAAGAAAGCTATTTTTTTCATAAGCTCTGGAGGAATTTGATTATATCCTGGTCCCCAACTATGCATTGATTGTTAACCCATAAAAAAGGTATTGGAACTCCCTGGGAGGTATCCATTTTACAGAAATCTGCCTTTTGGACCAGCAATTCGGAGTTTTCAGAAGATTCCATCTTTTCAAAACTAATTTTTTCTTCCACTTTATTCTCCTCAATATATTCTTCCACAACTTTGCAGTGCGGACAGGCTTCTGAATAAAACAAAATAATCTTGGCATCTCCTTTTCTGCCGGAAGCCAGAAAGAAAGCACCGAAAATAGCGGCGACGATAATGAGAATTACGATGATTTTTTTCATAAATAAATTATAGCTTTATAAAATATAATTTTCAACATATTATTGACCCGCCTAAAAGTTCTGAATTATTATAATAAACGATTGACTGCCCGGGCGTAATAGCCCTCTGTGGTTTTGAAAAGACAACTTTATTGCCTGAAACAACGGCTTTTTCTGCTTTAGACCTGTATCTGATCTTGGCTTGGACATTTTTACAGGGCTTTAAAACCCAATGGGTCTGCTTTATCTTCAGCTCTTTTCTTAAAAGCTTTCTTTCGTCCTTTGTCAAAACAAGCGTGTTCTTTTTTTTACCTAGCACAAAGTACGGACCTGCCGGCAGGCCAATCCCCTTTCTCTGCCCAATGGTATAGAAAGAAGAACCCGGATGAATTCCGAGGAATCTGCCTCTTTCATCGACCATTTTTCCTGATTCGGGCTTTAGATGTTTTTTTAAAAAAATAGCTAAGCCTTTTGGAATAAAGCACGCCTCCTGCGATTCAGGAGCATACATTGAGGGCAGAGAAAACTTTTTGGCTAAGGCCCTTACTTCTTCTTTTGTATATTGCCCGACTGGAAAGATTACGCACTTTAAAATATCCTGATTAAGCTTGTACAAAAAATACGACTGGTCTTTGTTTTTGTCAAACCCTTTTAATATCTTAAATCCCTCTTTGGTTTTCTTCACCCTCGCATAATGACCTGTGGCAATAAGGCTAGCCCCCAGAGATTTAGCTTTCTTAAGCATTAATCCGAACTTTATCTCTTTGTTGCAGACAACGCACGGATTGGGAGTCAATCCTTGATTAAAATCTTTCAAAAAGCGGCTAACCACTTCTTTTTTAAATTCTTTCTCAAAGTTTAAAACATAAAAAGGGATGTCCAGTTTTTTGGCAACCGCTCTTGCCATTGTCTCTGGCTTAAAAGAGCCCGGCCAGAGCTTTAAATGGATTCCGATTACATTAAAGCCGGCCCTTTTTAATAAAGCGGCGGCAACCGAACTGTCTACTCCTCCGGACATAGCAACAGCTATTTTTTGCATTTTTTGTAATCTTCTATTGCTTTATGAAGAGCCTCGATCGCCAATACAGAACAGTGAAGCTTAATATTAGGAAGACCGCCCAAGGAATCAACCACATCCTCTTTTGTAATCTCTAAAGCTTTTTTTATGCTTTTTCCTTTAGCTAAATCGGTGATTACGCTGCTTGTGGAGATTGCGGCCACGCATCCGAAGGTTTCAAACTTTACATCTTTAATGACTTCTTTTTTATCCACCCTAATATACAGCCACAAAACATCGCCACAAACTGGATTTCCCACCTTGCCTATTCCAGAAGGATTTCTCATCTTCCCGTAATTGTGCGGATTTCTAAACGTATTTATTACTTTTTTTGTGTATTCCATTTGAATGGGGAGATTAATCTTAATTGATTAATAATCTTTGGCAAGACCAAAAGAAAATAATCAATGTCTTTTTCTGTTGTTTCTTTTCCCAGAGAAACTCTTAATGACCCGTGAGCCTGCTCCGGCTTAAGCCCCAAAGCTAATAAGACATGGCTTGGCTCCAGCTTTATTGAAGAGCAGGCAGAGCCCGTTGAACAGGCAATACCAGCCAGATCAAGCTGAACTACCAGCGACTCTCCTTCAATAAAATCAAATCTAAAATGGGCGTTATTAGCCAGTCTGTCCTTTGGGTGTCCGTTAAGATAAGACCCTTTTATCCTTAAAACTCCTTTTGCCAGCCTATCTCTTAATTTCCTTAATCTGGCTGACTCTTCCTGCATTTCTTCTTTAGCTATCTGGCAGGCTTTAGCAAAGCCGGCAATGGCAGGCAGATTGATTGTAGAAGACCTTAAACCCTGTTCCTGGCCTCCTCCGTGCAAAAGAGGCTCAATAGCAAGCCCCTCCCTGATGTACAGCAAGGCTACGCCCTTTGGACCGTACATTTTATGGGAGCTTGCAGTCAAAAGGTCTACTCCCAGCTTTTTTACGTCAATAGGGATTTTCCCGAAACTCTGGGAAGCGTCAATATGCACATAAGCCTTCTTGCAGATATTCCTTATCTTCTCAATATCCTGAATCGTGCCCACCTCGTTTGAGGCATGGATTATAGAAACCAAAAAAGTGTCTTCTTCAATCAGCTTCTCAATATCAGAAATATCCAGCTTTCCATACTTGTCTACTTTTGCTTTTTTTATCACAAAACCTTGAGATGAAAGCCACTTGGCTGATTCTAAAATTGAGGGATGCTCAATTGCAGATATTACAATGGAGCCTTTCTTTTTTTTAAAAGCCAATCCCTTTAGGGCAAGATTATTGCTTTCTGTGGCAGAGGAAGTAAAAATTATCTCGTTGGGTTTGGCGTTTATCAATCCTGCCACTTTTTCTCTTGATGCTTCTAAAACTCTTTTTGCCTCTTGCCCAAAAGAGTGCAAGGACATGGTGTTTCCGAAAACGCACTTATCCATTTCTTTTTTTACCCTTTTATCCAAAGGAGTGGTGGATGCGTAATCAAAATATATTCTCTTCATATTAACTCTGAAAGATTAATGTCTAAAGCCTTATGCAGGGACAATTCAACCTTGCGCCAAACGCTCTTTGTCATACATCGCCTTGCTCTTTGGCAGCAACTGCAGTTGACGGGCTTGGTTCCCTCTAGAAGAGAGACAATCTGGCCTGCACTTATCTTGTTTGATTTTCTTGCTAAAAAATACCCTCCGCCAGTTCCTTTTTTTGATTTCACCAATCCAGCTTTCTCCAGTTGAGACATAATTTTCTCTAGGAAATCAAAAGGAATCTTCTCTGCAAAAGAAATCTTCCTTAAGGAGCAGGTCTTCTTGGCCTTAGCCAGATAAACCATAGCCCTTAATCCGTACTGCGCTTTCTTTGATATTTTCATAAAGCCGACTATATTAGTCGGCTTTAGTATAGCAGGTTATAAAAACGTGTCAAATCGCCTCTTAAAGAAGCTCAAACTTATTTATCACAAGCCTGAACTTATATTTTAAAAACTCAGCCGCTTTTCTGCAAAAAACCATCCTTTCTGTGAATATCTCAAAGTATTCCATAACTGGGCAGAAACTTGTGTCTATTTTTAAAGTCAGGGTTATTGTTTTTTTATTCTTATCCACCCGCAGTTTGCTGTCTTCTGTGGCAAAATTAACCCTGTCATGAATATCTGTTTTAAGGTTTTCTGGGTCTTTAACCGTCACTCTTGACCGGTTCACATCAGCTTTGTCAGCCAAAACTAAAATAGCTGCAATGGCATTAGTAAAGCTCATCTCGTCTTTATCGTGGTTTGAAATAGCCTGCATTACTACTGAAGCGTCATTCGGGTCGGCTTCGTTTAAAAAAATCTGCTGGAACAGAAGAGAACCCAGATAGTGATGGTTAGTCCTGCTTAAAAAGTTTCCCATATCATGGCAGAAGCCGGCAATAGCTGATAACTCCTGCTCTCTTTCTGACAGCCCTATTTCTTTTGCTATATTTCTGGCTCTGTCTGCAACCAGGTTGCAATGCCTCAAGCCGTGGTCAGTGTATAAAAGAGCGGCAAGAGTTTTCTCTGTCTCCGCTATGTACTCTAAAATATGTGGATTGCTTTTGACTTTTGAAAATGTAATCATATTTATTTATTATAGATTGAAAACCGGCAACCGCAATACTTCTGACGATAATACATTTTAGCTGATTTCTTAGTTTTTTGCCAGAAAATACTCTTTACCGAGAGCTTTATCTTTGTCTCTTGGTTTTGCCGGCTTTTAAGGGGCTATAATTTATCATTCTCAATATCCTCTCTAATCTTTTCCACAAGAGTGTTGAAATAATAAAGGTTGTGGAAGGTCAGTAATCTCAAAGCTGTAATCTCTTTTGCCCTCAACAGATGGGTAATATAGTTTCTGGAATAGTTTTTGCAAACAGAGCATCTGCAATCTCTGTCAATGGGTTTTTTGTCCTTGCTGTATTTCATCTGGTTTAAATTCAACCTTCCTTCAGGGGTAAAAGCAATTCCTCTTCTTGCGTAATGAGTGGGGACTGTGCAGTCAAAAGTATCTATTCCCTGCGCTACAATCAGCTTTATATCTTCTGGATATCCTATGCCTAAAAGATGCCTTGGCTTCTGATAAGGCAGCTCATTATTAACAATTGCCAGCGTTTTGCCAAGCTTTCTTTTATCGTCTCCGAACTCCCCGCCTATGCCAAAGCCGTCAAAATCCATAGACCCTATTGTTTTTGCGCTTTTTTGGCGCAAATCTTCATACTTTCCTCCTTGGACAATTCCGTATAGAGCCTGTTTTGTTTTTTTCAACTGCAAGCACTGCTCTGCCCAGTTATGGGTTTTCTCCAAAGATTTCTCAGTATATTCTTTGTCAGCCAAGGAAGAGGTGCATTCATCAAAAGTAAAGATAATATCTGCCCCCAAGGCCTCCTGCCTTCTGATAGATTCTTTGGGGCCTAAAAACAATTGCCTGCCGTCTATCGGAGATTTAAAGAAGACCCCTCTGTCTGTAATCTTCAATGACTTTGGCTGCTGGCCATGCGAGATTGTTTTATTCCCCTTTGATTTTAATATCTTGCCCACATTATGATCCTGCCCAAATCCCAGACAAAAAACCTGGAAGCCCCCTGAATCAGACATTAAAGGCTTTGGCCAGTTCATGAACTTGTGCAGATTGCTGACTGCTCTTAAATGTAAATGAAAAGTATTGCAGATTAAAACCTGTGTTTTGGTTTCTAAAACCTCTTCTGATGTTAGGGTTTTAACAACCGCTTGGGTGGCAACGGGAACCAAAGATGGAGTTTTAATTTCTCCGTTCTCTGTTTTCAATATCCCCAGCCTTGCTTTGCTCTTTTTGGAGCTTTTAATTATTTTAAACTCAATCATTTAGGGCTGTAGAATTGTTTCTGTTTCTCCATTAATGGAGATTATGACCTGACTAACCGAAGGGAACTGCTCAAGGGTTTTTACAATCTGTCCTCGGACTGCCGATACTCTACACGACCCGCCGGCAACTTCCAACTCATCGCTGAAATCAACCTTCGCTGTGCCGTTTTCTATTGTTAAATCCTGAATCTCAACGAGTTCGTTTATGGAAGTAGAAAAACCCATTCTCTTTTCAGACAAAGTCGGGCCTTTTAGCAATTCCTCTAGGGCTGATCTGGCAACAGCCTGGGTCTTGGGAATTATTCTGCTCACAAAAGATGACGGCTGGCAATCATCCTGCTCATTTAAAAAATACACTGAAACCACGCTTGTCTCCCCTTGAATTCCTTTTAATTTTATTGGAAGAGAAAACTCTTTCGGAAAGCCTCCCGAAGGATCCTCATTTCTAAATAGCAAAACAGCATCTTTTGTGCCAGCTATCTGAAAATCCAGTACTGCTTCAAAATTAATAGGGCCGGCTGTCATCCACTCCCCCTTGGCAACCAATGGGGTCTGGGTTAAAACTTGGCCGTCTAAAACCAGGCTTGCTGTTCCGACCTGGCCTTCAAACCCGATCCAACCATTGCCGTTTACATACCCTCTTGCAATAAAAGGAGAGGACACCTCTTCGTTTCCCAGGGGGGATAAAATAACCAAGCCTTCTCTGATTTTTGTCTGTTCTGTTCTGGCAAAAAGAAAAAGCGTCGCTGTTAAAACTACCACCAAAACAACTACTATGATTATTGCTTTATTCATTCTAATTGGCCGCAAGCGGCTTTAATATTACGACCGAACCTATGCCTTATTACAACTGGCAAGCCCTTATCATCTAATATCTTCTTGAAAGCTTTAATCCTGTCTGATGGGGAAAATATGCCAGTAGGATTGTAAGATATGAGGTTGACAAAGTATAGGGGCTTTTTAATAAGTGCTGCAAGCTCTTTGGCGCATAAATCAGAGTCATTAACGTCTTTTATCAAAATATATTCTATCATCACCTTTCTCTTGGTCTTCTCAATATATTCATCAACCGCCTTTAAAACCATAGATATTGGATATTTGTCATTCACCTTCATTAAAGACGACCTCAACTTGTCATTGGGCGCATGAAGGGAGACAGCAAGATTAATCTGCATGTTTTCTTTTGCCAGCTTCTCTATTCCCTCAACTATGCCTACCGTAGATATTGATATGTGCCTTGCTCCAATCTTTAAATCATTGTTAATGATTTTTATTGCCTCAATTACATTGTCATAATTCAAAAAGGGCTCGCCCATTCCCATAAAAACAACATTGGTCACTCTTTTTGGCTTTAGAAAGCGGGCAAAGAACAAAACCTGCTGGACTATCTCCCAAACATTGAGATTCCTTTTAAAAGACCTTCCTGTGGCGCAAAAAGAACAACCTAGGGGGCACCCTGCTTGCGAAGAAACGCAAACCGTATTCCTTTTATCCTTATGCATCATTAAAACTGTTTCTATTCTGGCTTTATCATCAAGCTCAACCACAGCCTTCACCGAATCTTTAGAGATGTTGGCTTGAGCATTGATAAACAGGGGACATTCTTTGTCAAGAACCTCCCTTAAAGAAAGGGGAAGGGTTTTAGCCAAAGACCATGTTTCAATCAACTCTTCAAAGACAGCCAAATTGACTTGTTTTTTCCTGAAACTAGGCTCTTTTCCGATTATTTCTTCCAAGCGCGTTAAATCCATAATTAAGGCATTATGGCACAGCTATTGATAGATTTCAAACCTCTTTGTATAATGTAGATGGCTTAATAAGTCAGGATTCTTAAATAGTTTTTTAATCGTAAAATCCGCATTCTGCGGAATCTAAGTTGAAGACTAAAAAGAGCGGCTTTCTTAAGTCAAAAGGTCGTTATTATTATAAAGAAAACATGGTCTTCAACAAAACCGACGGACCAAGAGCTCCAAAGCCAAAGATAAAAGGCGATTGGAAATGTTCAGAATGCGCTTGCTCTATTACAGAGCTCCCATTTGAACCAGCTCCGGACAGGCCTATTTATTGCACAGATTGCTGGGCAAAGAAAAGGCCTCCCAAGTTCAGCCGTTAAAAGAAAACAGCCCCGAAAGGGGCTGTTTTTGAGCAGTTTTATTCTACTTACTAGTAGCTAGGGGCAGTAACAGCCCCAGCTGTACCACTCGGCCCTCCTTCCTGTAGAGTCCACACAAACCGTGCCGGAACTATCAGATGAGTACACTACCCAATATCCTTCGCTACAGTAATCTGGACTAGTCTGATAATCCAAGCAGGTTATGTCTGTAGATTGGGCTTGCTCAACTGC
>JAHIEB010000043.1 GCA_018894075.1 Patescibacteria group bacterium
CAAGAATAGTAAAGCTTTCTTTATCCCCTATTGCCAAGACATACTTTCCCTCATTGGCCTGGTTAAAAACAACTATCTTGTAATTGCCGGCAGAAAGGTCTCTTTCAAACTCCGGACCTTGCATATAGTAGTCTCTGCCGAACTTTTCCCACATCTCCTTCCAGACCGTTGAATCCGCCGAAATTGTCGCAATTAAATTTTCCCCGGTTTCTGAAACCTCGTAAACATTGGCTGAAAACCTGCCGTCAGGATTTGCAATCTTAGGAGTCAGAAGATTGAGATAAAGGTGAAAGCCGTCCGGAGCATGGATAAAATATTCAGCCGGCACTCTTCTCAACTCCCCATAAAAGGTCTGGGATATTTCAGGGTCATAAACGATGGTATCATTTGAATCCGCAATCCTGGGCAAGTGTGCAAAAACAGGACTGGCAAAAAACAATCCTAGAAAAAGTAAAACTAATATCCTATTTAACTTCTTTGGCATCAACTTTTTTAACATCATTTTTCTTAAATAAAGAAATGATAAGCAGGGCAATGCCCATAGCAAGAACAACTAAAGCAAGAGTCCTTGTAATTAAAAGAAACAATTGAACAACCCAAGTTAAAAGATAAACAACCAGCCCCAAGGGAATTAACAGCTCCCACTTTAATAGTTTTTGATAGTTCATTTTGTTTTAAACATCCGGCCGTGGCCTGGTATTACCCAGTCAGCCAGCATTAATACTTTCTTCCTGCTTTTTACAAGCTCTTTCTCATTGTCTGCGTAAACATCTTGCACCGGCTCATTCTCTTTCCAGAAAACATCTCCGCACACAGCTACTATTCCTTCTTTGGTTTTTACCAGCAAAGTCAAGCTAGTTTTATCATGGCCCGGTGTCTTTATTATCTGTATGTCCTTGCTAAATTCTTCCCTCCATTCACAAACCGTGTTCTTATCCCAAATGCCGAAATACTCAATCGTCTTTGCCTGCGGGAACATTCCTATGTTTCGAAAATGGTCCAGATGAGAATGAGTCAGGAAGACATAGGAAATATCTTTTAAAGACAGCTTTTCTCTTTGCAAAGCATCAATCAATATCTTCTGGTCTGTGAGCAGTCCAGGGTCGCATACGATGTTAGTGCCCTTATCCCTAATTAAAGTAATTGTTGGACAAGTCTGTTCAGAGCCCGCCTCGTTTGAGGTATATCCTGTAACTATAACTTTGACTTCTGCCATATATTATTTAATTCTAACCCCTTTAAGCGGATTTACAATGACTGTGGAGAAACCCCCCTTGATTCCTTTTTTGGCAAATCATACAATTAACTTAAGGAAGATAGGAGCCTCACTCTATCTCCCAAACGGAAAGCACCTTGACAACAAAATAATTGCCGCTCTTTCAGTGAATCTAAAAATATAACACACGTCTTGTCTACTAAGGCTAAGCTCAAGACGCATAGTCTTTCAAACACAAAGCCCGAACCAGACAAACTTCTCTGCCAAATAAGGCACAACTCAAAAGCAGAGTTCAAGACTCACTCAAAGAACCGCAATACAAAGCCCAATGGAAAATCCTGCGGGCTTTTTTCTTGTATAAAAAATCCCCGAGGCATTTCTGCATCAAGGATGAAAGAACTATTATGTCGGCTGAAGCAATGTTTTCGAGCAGATGCTGTGCTGCATTTCTTGCCGGGATCAGGAGGCCGACAGACTGAAAGTCGTTCTTCCACGATGCGAAGGCTCCGGCAACCTTCTGGACGATTTCGCGCGGACAATAACAAATGCTGCCCGCCAGAGCTCCTAGGAGTCCTCCTGCCAGTATGCAAAAAAGGCTCCTCTGGTCAAACAGCGCCATCGCCAGAACCACTCCGATTCCAGCTCCCATTGCTGCTGCTCTTACCACATCCTTTATCATGCGATTTCTCCTTATTAAGAAATAAAGGTACTTTCAGCCAAACACTCTGTTTAGCTATTACGCTATCGTACAAGATGTTTCCACAAAGTCAACAATCAAAAACGGCTCTTTTAGCCGTTATTTCAAATACTCTCTCAACTCCTTTCCATATCTAGGGTCTTTTAACGCATAGTGCAGGAAGCTCTTTAGCCACCTTCTCTTATCCCCGCACTCAAGCCACTCCCCTTTTACCTCGTATCCATAAATTATCTTTCCGTCTGAAAGCATTTTATCAAACACTTCAGCTAAAATAATCTCACCTTTTTTAGAAGGCTTTGCTTCTTTTAAATATGTAAAAACTTCGGGCGTTAAAATATACTTGCCCACGATAACCATATCAGAAGGCGCTTCTCCGGGGCCTGGTTTTTCAACAATCTTCTTAATCTTGTAAAGCCGGTTTGCTATCTTCTCATTTTTAACTACTCCGTAATATTTTAAATCTTCAACCGGTTTTTTCGCCAAGGCCAAAACAGGACAGGCACATGTTTTGAAAATCTCGCAAAGTTGTGCTATTGCCGGAGTGTCTGAATCAATCAAATCGTCCGAGAACAAGACAGCCACTGCCTCGTCATGAACGAATTTTGCGGCCTGCAGTACAGCGTGACCGTCTCCCTTGGGCTCTCTTTGAATTACAAACTGGATATTTAGTCCTTCAAATATGGCTTCAGAGTCTTTCAGCTCTTTTAATAGCTCCTCTTTTTTCCTTGAGGCGAGAACCTTCTCCATCTGCTTTGCTGGTTTGACAAAGCTCATTATCGCTTTCTGGCTTGGCGACACGACAAAAATGATGTCTGTAAGACCTGATTTCTTTGCCTCTTCAATAATGTATTGGATAAGGGGCTTATCTACCACAGGAATAAACTCCTTAGGCACGACCCTAGATAAAGGCAGAAACCTTGTCCCAAGGCCTGCTACTGTAATTATTGCTTTTTTAATTTCATTATTCATGCTTTATGTCTCATTTTTCTTAAAAAGGCCGGTATCTCCCACTCTTCTTCCTGCTTCAGCCTCTTATCCTCCTCTATCTCCTCTGCTTTTTTAACCTCCATGGCATTCCTCCTTATCATATCTTTTTTTACAGCCTGGACTTCGCTAGAAACTGGAACAATTATGGGGATTGCTGTTTTAATAACAGGCGCGGATTTCCTTTTTACCCGCTTATGAGTTTTAACTTCTTTTACAACAACTTTTTGAGCCAAAGGAGGTTCGAAAGACGGCCCTGCAATTAATAAAGTGACTTTTACTTTGCTCTTTGATTTTAAATTCTTGGATATTCCAAAGATTATTCTTGCTTGCGGATTTAATTCTGAAATCTTTCTGCTAATTTTGTCTACCTCAACCATGCTCAAGGAATCAGAGGCAGAGATATTAAAAAGCATCTTTTCAGCTTTGATATTGGAATTTAATAAAGGGTTGTTCATTATCTTTTCAGACAGCTCCTCTGCCCTGTTCTTACCAAAGGCCTCGGCAGTGTTTAAAAAAGCCATCATTCCCCTGCCCTTTAGAATTGTTTTAACATCAGCAAAATCAATGTTAATCACCCCTGGGTTGTATATCATATCAATTAAACTCTCCAAGGATTCGATCAAGTTCTTGTTCACCAAAGAAAATGCTTCTGTTATAGGGGTCTTTTCATCAACTATTTTAAATATCCTCTCGTTGGAGATTGTAATTAGAGCGTTCAGCCCCTCCCTTAATTTATCAATTGACCTATGGGTAATACTGCTTTTCTTTGCCCCCTCAAATTTGAAAGGAAGCGTAAAAACACCCAAGATCACATTTCCAAGGCCCCTCCCTATTTCAGCAAAAACAGGAGCTGCCCCAGACCCCAATCCTCCGCCTAAGGAGGCCACAAGAATTACAATATCCTGGCCGTCGAAAAGCTTGGAGATTCTCTCTCTTTCTTTTTCTGCCGCCTCTCTGCCCAGCTCCGGATTCATCCCTGTTCCTAATCCGTGGGTGACTTCTTCTCCAAAATAGAAATACTTAATTCCTGATTTTCTTTTAATAGCCCGGAAATCAGTATCCGCAATGACAAAACTGGCCTTTTCCAAAGACCTCCCTATTTCAGAGACAATTGACCCGCCACCGCCCCCAATCCCAATTACTCGTATCTTGGGCCTGAAAACAGAGCTGAACGAATGGTCAAAAGAACCCATTTTCCTTTTAACAGGAGTCCTTTTCTTTTTTGCTTTCGTTTTCTTTTTAGCCATGCTGTCTTTCTTTAGTGTACCCTTGGATTTAAAAAAAGCAAGAGAAAAACAAAACCGCTGGAAACCAGCGGTATTTCTGCATTATGAAGTCCGGCCGACAAGCCGAGACCATTCCTTTTTCGGTTTTACCCGAAGAGAACCAGCAGCGCAGTATGGGCAGTCGGACTGTTCCCATGCGCTGACAGGGTGATGAAGAAGAGAGATAACCTCACGGCTCCTTGTTTCGCCAGGTGCCGGCCTATAAACCAAGGTGGCGATAGGCGGAAGGATGCAGGCTTGAGCATGCGTTGCCAGAATTGCATCTCTCACTTTGTTGGCTGTTCCCTCTGTTGTAACCAATTCCTCAACCTGAAGAATTGGTCCTGAAGCCGGGAGATCGTCCTTGAAAACCATTCGCTTGGGGTCAGCAGGATCCTTCTCAGCAAACACATGAGGGAGATGGAGGTGCATTGCCACCATAAACGAAAAGGTAATTCCCGAATATGGCGAGCCGACAACGACATGGGGTCTCTCATATGTGCGCAGGACCCTGACCTGGTTTGCTAGCTGGCGGGCCAAAATGGCGCACAGATTCGGCCAGCACAATACTTTCCGGCAGTCAAAATATCCATTACTGCACTTGCCGGAGCTTAATTCTGCATGAAGTTTCTTGGGGTCAGGATCGCCCTGATAGACCCAGCCGGCATCCAAAACACGAAACCATTCCAGGATTTTTCCTCCAGAAAGGTCTGTGTGTGCATTGGGATCGAGGGGAATCAGTGCTTCTTTTCTTATCATCTCACGCCCTCCCAGAGTCAGCGAGGCCCTGCTCGATTTCCGAGGCAATCAAACTGGTTGCCTTTAGCGGACCGCCAATCTCTTCGGGCGGACTGCTGATGGGCCGGCCACAGACAATGTAGTCAGCCCCAGCTGTAAAAGCCTGGCGCGGGGTCATAACCCGCTTTTGGTCGCCAGTTGCGGCCCATTCAGGCCGAATCCCTGGCGTGACAAGAAGCAGAGGGTTAAAACGGGGCTCATTTCGAATAACCGCCAGCTCCTGCGGAGAACAGATGACCCCGGCTGCGCCTGCGTCCAGTATCATGTCGCAGAACTGCAGAACCTTTTGATTGGGTTCTGCCCCAAAAACCGAGCAACACTCGGTACTCGTCATTGAAGTCAGAACCGTCACCCCGAGAACCTTGCATGTTCCTCTGGTGTTGGTTACTGCATCAAGGAGAGCTCGCTGTCCAGCAGACGCATGGACATTGAGGAACTTGCAGCCCAGGCGCGCAATAGCTACCGCAGCGCCGACAACAGTGTTCGGGATGTCAGCCAGCTTGCAGTCGACAAAAAACCTGCCTGCCTTGCTGATAACCTCCCTCGCGAGGAGCAGGTGCTGCTGCGCCTGTTCTATCTCCAGAGTCATGAGATGGGCAGTCATAGCCCAGAAGAACTCCAGGCCGAATTTGAACATGCCGACATGTCCTTTGAGCATGTCTACAAGGGCTTTCGCCCGTACAAGGTCGGTCGTATCAACTGGAAACACAATTCTCTCACACGCTTTCAATTCAGTCTCCTTTAAGTTAGTGCCTATGGACACAGACCTAAACTAATAAACTCTTCTCCTTTCTTGTTAAGGTGCCTTTATCTGATACTACACAAAAAAAGCAGGAATGCAAATAAAAGACCAGGGGAGTTTCCCTGGTCTTGCCATCAGCCTCCAGCCACAGCTGAAAGCGCTAGTTGTACTCGGCCGCTGCGCTTACCGCAATCATCTCCGCAATGGGTTCAAAACGATCCATTATTTCGCAGATCCAGCTTGCAGGATATGCATGGTTTGCAAAAGCAAGTTTTGAACAAGCGCACAGAGATATACGGATTGCAGCAAGGATATCCTTGAGGGGCTGCCCGCTTGGAAAAGGATTTTCCCGTACTTGCTGAAAAAGGCATACTGCCTTTTCTATTCCTACTGCTCCAATAAGAGCCAACCCGATAACATTTGCTCGCACGTTGTCTCCCACATTAACCGCGCCGTCTACTTCCGGATCTTCGATTACCCTCTGGCAAGCCAAGCCGATTCTTATCAACTTTGCGAAGGAATTCATAGCTGTCCCCTTTTTAGATTTGAAAGAACCAACACAGTGGGCGTGGAAGGAATCGGACCTTCGACCTCTGTCTTATCAGGACAGCGTTCTACCACTGAACTACACGCCCGAAATGCCATTATTCTATTATGATTTTAACCCAAAGTCAATCAACGGATTATGAGCCAGAGTAATAGGGCTAAAAAAATCCTGTAAACTCCGAAAGATATGAAGGTGTGGTTTTTCACAAAATGCAAAAGCCACTTTATAGCCACGATTGCAACAGCAAAAGAGACGAAACAACCTACTAGTAGCAAGAAAAACTGGTTGAAGGAGAACTTAGACGCATTGTTTAGAAGGTCGTATCCGGTTGCTGCGACTATAGTTGGAACAGCAAGTAAAAAGGAAAATTCAACTATTGCTCTTCTGCTTATTCCCATCAGCATGCCTCCGACAATAGTCGCCCCCGACCTAGAGACCCCTGGGATCATAGCTAGGGTTTGCGCTATGCCCACAGCAAAAGACTTCTTGTAGCTTATCTCATCTCTAGTTTTCTTCTTATACAAAACCTCAAATACAATCAGGAAAACTCCTCCTAAAAACAAAGACCATAAGACAACATATACATTAGACATTAAAACATCCTTCAAAAGCTTGTAAAAGATAAATCCCAGAATTGCAGTGGGAATAAAAGCTGTTAGAACCTTCTTCCAGATATCCTTATTCTCTACCACCTTCCTCCAGTACAAAAACACAACTGCCAAAATAGCTCCCAGTTGAATTGCTATTTCAAATGTTTTTAGAAAGTCAGACTCAAAAATGCCCAGCAAATGAGAAGAAAGAATCAAATGCCCTGTAGAAGAAACCGGAAGGAACTCGGTAATTCCCTCAACAATGCCTAAAATAACAGCTTGCAGAAAATCCATAATTGCTTCATTCTAGCAAAAAAAATCCTACATTAAAAGCAAACAATGGTTTGCTATTGGTAATGAGTTTCAGGATAGTTTTTGAATGCCGGCTTTCTTTTCCTTGCGTATTTCTTTTTAGAGCCGGGCAAGGTAATAAGCCAGGAGATGAGAGGTATTCTTAATTTTTCTAGACACCAATCTTTGTCTTTTAAAAAAGGCCTCTTCTCCTCCTTAAATCGGTCAAGCAGAGCCAAAGTTGCCTGTAGTTTTGCGGGAGAGAGCTTGTTGTGCTCTTCTAAAAATTGCTCCTTGCTGATAAATATCATAGTTAATCATACACTTTTTTTAGCAAAAAAGCAAGGCCTACTCTTTAATTATTCTTTCAGCTCTCTTTGAATCAATTTCTTTTAAATACATCTTCCTTATGCGCACATTTTTGGGAGTGACTTCCACTAATTCATCGTCTCCGATGTATTCTAAAGCGTCTTCTAGTCCCATTGTTTTGGGGGTATTAAAATGCTCTGTTGTTCCCTCCCCCTTGGAGCGCATATTTGACAGCTGTTTTGTTTTGCAAACATTTACTCGTATGTCGTTTGACCTGGAGTTCTGGCCAACTACTTGGCCTTCATATACATTTATTGCTGGTCCTAAGAACAATATTCCCCTGTCCTGTATATTTTTTAAACCGTAAAGATTGGTCGGTCCTGTTTCACAGGAAACCAATGAGCCATTGTCTCTTTCCTTCCAATTTCCAGGGTCAATCATATATTGAAAGAAAACCGCATTCATTATTCCCAGACCTTTAGTGTCGGTTAAAAACTCGTTCCTGTATCCGAAAAGTCCTCTTGTCGGGATTACAAACTCCAAGAAGATTGTATCCCCGCTCTTTCTCATCTCTTTTAGCTCCGCTTTTCTTGCCCCTAATTTCTGCATTACCGCTCCCTGATATTTTTCAGGCACCTCAATAAAGATTTTCTCATAAGGAGTCATCATCTGTTTATTGATCTCCCGGCTGATTACCTGCGGTCTTGAAACCTGAAACTCAAAGCCCTCTCTGCGAAGTCTTTCTATAAAGACGGCTAAATGGAGCTCTCCTCGGCCTGAAACAACCCAGCTGGCTTTGTCAGTTTCTTCAACCCTTAAAGAAACGTCTGTTTCCAGCTCCTTGAATAATCGTTCCCTTATCTGCCTTGTAGTGGAAAACTGCCCTTCTTTTCCTGCAAAGGGCGAGTCATTCACCATAAAGGTCATTTTAACAGTCGGCTCTTCAATGTTTATCAAAGGCAAGGCTTCTGGGGTCTCCGGGTCTGCTATTGTCTCTCCGATTGTTGCATTTGCAATGCCTGCGATAGCAATAATATCTCCAGCTTTAACTTCCTCTACTTCTACCCTATTTAATCCAGAAAAAGTCATCAAAGAGGTAATTCTGCATTTCTCCTTCTCGCCATGTCTGCTTATATGCGTCACTTCCTGGCCAGCTTTAATTGTCCCGCTGTAAATTCTGCCGATGGCAATCCTACCCTTAAAACTATCTGCATCTAATGATGTCACCAGCATTTGTAGGCTTTTCTGCTCATCTGCAACAGGGCCTGGGATATGCTTAACTATTGCTTCAAAAACCGGCTCTATATCCTTCATCAAAGACAGGTCAGAATCTAGGCCTGCTTTTCCTTCTCTGCCTGACGCATATATTACAGGAAAGTTTAAGCTGTGTTCACCGGCTCCCAGTTCTAAAAACAATTCCAAGGTAGCTTCTAGGGCAAACTCTGGCCGAGCGCCTGCCTTATCTATCTTATTTATCACTACAATAATTTTGTGACCCATTTCCAGGGCCTTTTTTAAAACAAACCTTGTCTGGGGCATAGGACCTTCTTTTGCGTCAACTAAAAGCAAACAGCCGTCTGCCATATTCAAAACTCTTTCCACTTCGCCTCCAAAATCAGCGTGTCCCGGAGTGTCTATAATATTTATCTTTGTATCTTTGTACTGAACAGAAGCGTTTTTAGAGAAAATAGTGATTCCCCTTTCTCTTTCTAGCTCATTGCTGTCCATAATACACTCTTGACCTACGGACTCTTTACTTAAATGAGTTTTTGACTGGCGCAAAAGCGCGTCCACCAACGTGGTTTTCCCGTGGTCAACGTGGGCAATGATTGCAATGTTCCTTATCATTTCCATAGGATTCATATTATACATTAAAATCCTCTTAAAGTAAAGCTAAAAGCTAAGAAAAAATCCCCTTTAGGGGGACCTTTTCGAAAAGCTGTTTTTACCAGCGATTTCTGCTGCCTCCGCCAAAACCTCGATCGTCGCGGTTGAACCCACCTTTTCTTGGGGCTCTTGGCTCCATTGGTTTGGCCTCATTGACTGTGACAACCCTGCCGTCCAACTCCTTTCCATTGAGTTCTGCAATAGCTTTTTGAGCCTCTTCTTCAGTGGCCATTTCTACAAAGCCAAAGCCTTTTGAACGATTGGTCATCTTGTCTATGATGACAGCGGCAGATTCAACAGTTCCAACAGCTGCGAAAGCATCTCTTAAAGAAGCCTCCGTAGTGTCGTACGATAATCCGCCAACATATAGTTTCTTTGCCATAGTATTATTTTAGTTAATAAAAGTAAGCCGACTCGTCTTATCTTTTTTCAGGCTTACTTATACGTAGAGCTTATTGAAAAACAATAAGAAACTTACTTTAACAGCATACCATCTTTCTTAAGAAAATACAAGCACTCTCTTAAGAGCTCTACATTCTCAATCTTATTTTATTATAGATTACCGATAATCGAAGTCAAGCTTTTGTTCCGAGGCAGGGACTCGAACCCCAATTTTTGCGTCCAGAGCGCAACGTCCTACCGTTAGACGACCTCGGAATATTAGGCTCTTAAATAGCTCCTGACCAGAATGTAGCTGGCTGCAGCTCCCAGCACTACTCCAAAACCGAACTGAAGCAGTAATATGGTTCCCATATTTGAGATAAAAAATGAAAACAGATTAAAACCCGGGACCAGAACCATCACCTTTGCAGCACAGAAAAAAGCACAGAAACCGGAGATGATTAGAGATATTATAAGGGCAGACAAGCCACATAAAGCTCCTTGGACAATAAACGGACCGCGTATAAACCAGTTGGAGGCACCAACCATTTTCATTGTCTTAATCTCGTCAGCAGAACTGTCTATCGCCAACTTTACGGTATTTAATACTACCAGTATTGCTATTAAAAACAATACGGCGCCCACGACTAGGCCGAATCTGTTAACCGAGGAAGTGATATTGTAAATCCTTTCTATAGTATCCTTCTTTTGCGTATAATCCACTTTTTCAATAAAATCGCTGTAAGGCCCTGAAATCAGAAATGAAGCCACTTTTTCATACTGCAAAGGCTCCTCTGTCTTAATATTCAGAGAAGCTAGAAAGGGATTCCCTCCCACCTCCTCTAGGGCATTCATAAAATCAGGGTCATCTCGGTGTTTTTTAACAAAATCCTCCAAGGCTTGTATTTTGGAAACATACTGGACATCTTTTACTTCAGAAGACAGCTTTAACAACTCCCCTTTAATTATCAGAATATCCTCTTCTTGGGCTCCCTCCTTAAAATATGCGGTGATGTCAATTTTCTCCTGAACCTTGTCAATTATTGAAGTGGACACGCCCTTAAAAATAAAAAGGCTGGTGGCTAAAAGAATGGGGATTACAAGAATAAAAACAGCTGCCATATTGCTGGCTTTATTTCTGGTAAAATCAACCCAGGCAAACTTTAAAATTCGTTTTATCATAATATGAATTGCCCTATTTTATCGTCCCTTATCACCTTCCCTCCGTCCAGAGTTATTACTCTTTTTTTTAATTTATTAATTACTTCCTTGTCGTGGCTTGCTAAAATCACGGTTTTGCCTAAAGTATTTATCTTCACCAGCAAGCTGATTACCTCATAAGTATTATACGGGTCAAGATTCCCTGTGGGCTCATCAGCAATAACAACATCCGGCTGGTTAATAATCGCTCGGGCAACAGCCAGCCTTTGCTGCTCTCCGCCAGACAGCTGGTCTGGAAAATTATCGGCTTTATCTGAAAGACCTGTAATTTCAAGCACTTTTTCTGCCTCTTCTTTTATTCTCTCCTCATTCTTCCCCTGAACCTGCATTACATAGGCCACATTTTCATATACGGTTTTGTTCTGCAAGAGCCTGTAATCCTGATAAACAACCCCTATCTTCTGCCTTAACTGCGAAAGCTCAATGGGTTTTAATTGAGAAACATTGCAGCCGTCAATAATTATTTCTCCTGAACTCGGAGTTTCAATTCCTAAAAGTAGTTTGACTAAAGTGCTTTTTCCCGCCCCTGACCTTCCGACAATAGAGACAAACTCTCCATCCTGTATTTCAAAGGAAATATCGTCCAATACCGGGGTTGATGAATATGCCCTGCTTACGTTTTTAAACTTTATCATACTTTAATTCAGCTTCGATAAAAGCGTCTAATCCGCCGTTTAAAACCTTGTCTGTGTCTGCGGTTTCAATATCTGTTCTCAAATCTTTAACCATCTTATACGGGTGGAGAACATAGGACCTTATCTGATTTCCCCAGGAAACCTGAGTTCTTTGCCCTTTTATCTTTTCCATCTCCTTCTTGTTTTTATCTTTCTGGAATTGAGATAGCTTTGCATAAAGGACCCTCATTGCATTCTCTTTATTCGCTCCCTGGAGCCTTTCCGATTGGGAGGAAACCGAAATCCCAGTAGGCAAATGGGTGATTCTTATTGCGCTTTCTCTTTTATTGACATACTGGCCTCCAGGACCCGAGGCCCTGAAAGTGTCTACTTTTAAGTCTTCTGGGTTAATATCGACCTCTTTCTCGTCTACTTTAGCTAGGACGGGGAGAACATCCACAAGGGCAAATGAAGTGTGCCTTAGCTTCTGCGCAGAGAAAGGGGAAATCCTTACTAACCTGTGCACTCCTGATTCTTTCTTCAAATATCCGTAGGCAAACTGCCCTTTCACCTCTACGGTTGCAGATTTTGTCCCTATTCTTCCATCAGGCCCTCCTCCTTCTCCAAACGACTGATGAACAATCTTTGTCGAAAATCCCTTTGCGTCGCAATACCTCTGGTACATTCTTAAAAGCATTGTGGCCCAGTCCTGGCTATCTACACCGCCTGCTCCAGGCAGGATTTCCAGAATAGCGCTGTTCTTATCATACTTACCCGATAGAAAAGTTTTAATCTCCTCTTTCTCCACATCTGCCTCTATTTCCTTTTGTTTTTTCACAAGGTCATCAATCAATCCTTCATCCTGCTGACTTAGATCCTCTAGAGCTTTTAAGTCCTTTACTTCTGTGGCTAACGACTCAAGAATAGAAATGCTCTCTTTGATTTCTGAAATCCTCTGGCTTACCTTTGATGCTGTTTCTCTGTCCTGCCAGAAATCCTCGGATCTGGATTTTGCTTCAAGCTCTATCAGCTCTTTTTCTTTCTCTGGAACATCAAAGCCGGTCCATCAATTGATGGATTCTTTTTGCCAAATCCCCTATTGTTCCTGTTTCTTCCTTCATATATCCAAAAAATAGATGGATTATTTTATCTCCATTGTAGCATAACCAGAGGTTTTTTCAAAATGAGCCGGAGGTGAGACTTGAACTCACGACCTATGCTTTACGAAAGCATTGCTCTGCCACTGAGCTACTCCGGCATATTATTAAGCTCTGTAAGTAAATTTCCTAATGTCTGCATTCTGGATTCTACAACCGCAAGATCGCTTCTAATGCCCGCGCCTTGACTCAAGGACTCTTCGGCAAGTTTTAACCTTTCCTCCTGGCAGACGGCTATTCTGCTTGATACCCTTACAATCTCCTGGATAGCTTCATCTCGCTCGACATCTTGCTCTGCGCCCTTTAAAGACACATCCAAGTGAGCCTGTTTTTCCTGTAGACGAGCTATTTCATCCTCAAGCTCCTGCGACCTTTTGCGCAATCCGTCAAGTTCCTCTCTCGCTTTAAGTGTCTCTTCAACAAGCCTGTGTGCATCTGTCACTAATCTCTTACACTCTGAAGTTATTCTTTCTCTTTTCTCTTGTGGATCCTCGTATTTATTTTCTTTTTCCATATTATTTAAAAGCGGGTAACGGGAATCGAACCCGTGTCCTATCCTTGGGAAGGATACGTTCTACCATTGAACCATACCCGCAAACCATTTTTTAATTTTGAAAAACAAACCCTCTATATTCTCTTCCTCTTCCCGCTCTTTTTTTGGGGGGAGTATAAAGCCGACGACTGTCTCCCCTTCTTTCTGGAGATTCAAATCCTCTCTCGCAACTTTCTCAACATACTCCACATCGTCAACATTTAGAATGCCGGAGGATAAATTGCTATTTTTCGCTTCTAGTTCTTTTATCTCGTTCTCCAAAGAGGCCAGTTGTTTATTCAATCCTGTTTTCTTGCTCTGAACGCGCAGATTATTTAGAAGAAGATAAAAGGTTGATACGATAATAACAATTAAAATTACAATATACAAGATTGAAAGACTCTTTTTTCTTTTCTTGTAATTTGTTATCATATCTTAATGCAAAATATAAAAAAGAAACTAATCTTTAAGATTGTCTGGGTCACATTAATATCCCTTGTGGCTGTCAGCATGGTCCTGCTCTCTATTCCCTCTATTTGGAGATAGTTAGAAAGATTCAATAGCCTTAATTCCAACCTCGTAAGCATCCAGCGCCTTTTTTACTTCCCCCCGAGAAGGTTTGTAATTCGGGTCATGGGCAATAGCATCTCTTAGCTTATGCGACTCTAGAACCCCCTCTGCATTAGGCAGTTGAGTTTGAGGTACCTGCTTTACTCTTTCTTCAAAATTCAGACCAGTAAATCCTTTATTCATTAAAACCTCGTCAAGGAGATTTTCTGCCTCAAGCACAGCCAGTTTTAAATCGTATTCTGTCCCTGTGCTGTATCTCTTTGTTATCTTTGCCCATCTCCTGATAATCTTTTTTAACCCAGGAGGTTCATTATCCCAGAATCCAGACCAATCAATCAAAAACCTGTGCTTAATGAAACTGCTGAAAAACATAAAGTAGAAAATCCCTGCTAAGAATAAGACCATAGCCACGATAAAAACAACCTTTGCTGGAAAAAGCTGGGTTTGAATATCTTCAGACGTAAGAATGCTGACTACAAAGTCCCACAAAGATTTGAGAGTTTCCCAGAACTGGTTCATACTTTATTATATCCTCATTTTCTCAATAAAAGAAGCAGAGCTTAAAACCTTAAAGTCAGAGAACCTCTTTCCAATAATTTGCAAACCTACAGGCAGGCTGTGTTTGCAGGGAATAGATATGGCGGGCAAGCCGGCCAAGTTAACAGCTACTGTGAAGATATCGGATAGATACATAGAAAGCGGATCTTTCTTCTCCCCTATTTTAAAAGCAACGGTGGGCGAAACAGGAGTTAAAATGAGGTCTACTTTTTTGAATGCCTTTTCAAAATCCTGACAAATAAGGTTGCGGACCGTCTGCGCCTTCAAATAATATGCGTCATAATACCCCGAGGACAGACTATATGTGCCCAGCATTATTCTTCTTTTTACTTCCGGCCCGAAACTAGCCCTTGTTTTTAGATACCCGCTAAGCAAATCCTCTGCTTTTTCAGATAGTCCGTATTTTATGCCGTCATACCTTGCTAAATTAGCCGATGCTTCAGAAGGAGCGATAATATAGTAGCAGGCCAGAGCATATTCTGTATGAGGCAGGCTGATTTCCTCTATCTTAATTCCAGCATCCTCTATTTTTTTGACAGCTGACTTTATAGTCTTTTCAACTTCAGGATCTAATCCTGAAACAAAATATTCTTTGGGAATGCCGATTTTAAAGTCACCTATCCTATCCTCGGTAATAGAAACGGAAGTGGAATCTTTTTCATCCTTACCCATAATAGCTTTAAAAACAATTTCTGCGTCTTCAACATTTTCAGCAATAGGCCCAATCTGCTCTAAAGAAGAGGCAAAAGCAATGAGCCCGTATCTTGAAACAGCTCCATAAGAGGGCTTGAATCCCACCACCCCGGAAAAAGAAGACGGCTGCCTAATTGAGCCTCCGGTATCTGATCCCAAGGCAAAAACGCATTCTTTTGCAGAGACCGCGGCTGCTGACCCGCCAGAGCTCCCTCCAGGAACACGGGTCAGGTCATGCGGATTCTTTGTTGTCATAAAAGCCGAGTTCTCTGTGGAAGCTCCCATTCCAAACTCGTCAAGGTTTGTTTTTCCCAGAATAACAGCTGACATTTTCTCAATAACAGTGGCATTGTATGGCGCGATATATTTTTCTAAAATCCTTGAGCCAGCTGTGCATCTTATTCCTGAAACCAGAATATTGTCTTTTATTGCACAGGGAATACCGGCCAAGGGTGAAAGTTCTTTTTTTGAAGCTATTATTTCGTCAGCCTCTTTTGCTTTTTTTAAAGCCAAATCCGGACAAACGCTTATAAAAGCATCCAGTTTGGATTTCTCAATCTGCGACAAATACTTCTGCGCTATTTCCTTTGCAGAAAACTCTCCTTTTAATAATCCTTGCCTGATTTGCTTAATCATTAAAAATTGTCTTTACTTTGACATAATCACCTTTTATGTCAGGGACTTGGTCAAGAAGTTTTGTTTTTGAGAGAACAACAATATCTCCTCTAGTATTCTCTTTATTAAAGCAAGCAGGCTCTGCCTTGTCTTTAACCTTAGTTAAAAGCTTGAAATAATCTAAAATCTCTGTCATATCTTTTTGCAGACTAAAAACCTCTTTCTCGGTTAAAGAAAGCCTCGCCAATTTTGCTATTTTTTGCACCTCTTCTTTTGAAATCATGATGGTACTGATTCTTCTTCCTGGCTTTTTGCCAGCACTTCAGACAAAGATTCAATATTTTCTAGGGCAGCTCCGGCTCCCCTCACCACAGAGGTTAAGGGGTCTTCTACTATCCTGCAGGGAATCTTTGTCTCTCTAGTTATTAAAACATCAAACCCTTTAAGCAAAGACCCTCCTCCGGAAAGGTATATCCCGTTTGTCATAATATCTGCAAGCAGTTCTGGAGGGGTTTCTTCAATGGTTGATTTAACCGCGGAAACAATAAGCTTAACCGATTTTTCCAACGCTCTTTGAATGTCGTCAGAAAAAACAATCACTTCCTCTGGCAGGCCTGTGATTATATTCCTTCCTCTCATAGCCATTTCTTTCTTCTCCTTGGCCGGCAAGGCAGACCCAATGGCTATTTTAATGGCTTCTGCGGTTCTTTCCCCGATGTTCAGCTTATACTCTTTTTGGGCAAATTGTATTATATCCTCATTTAACCTGTTCCCTGCTATCCTTAAGCTCCTGAAGGATACGATTCCTCCAAGAGAGATTACTGCCACTTCAGTTGTTCCACCTCCGACGTCAACAACAAAATTTCCTCCGGCCTCCTGAATAGGCAATCTTGCACCTATGGCTGAAGCTAGGGGCTCTTCAATTAAAAATACTGTTCTGGCTCCGGCGTTCTTGGCGGCATCCCTGACAGCCTTGCGCTCAACCTCTGTCACTCCGCAGGGAATGCCGATAATTACTCTAGGCAGATAAGCAAACCTTCTTTTTGAGAGAGAGGCTGACTTTTCAATAAAATACCTTAACATCTGCTCTGCCACCTCAAAATCCGAAATAACACCGCCAACCAGTGGCCGGGTTGCAGTAATGTACGAAGGGGTTCTGCCAACCATTTTCTTTGCCTCCTCGCCTATTGCCAGTATCTGGCCCGTCTTGTTATTAATAGCCACCACAGAGGGTTCATTAATTACGATTCCACGGTCTTTGATATAGACGAGAGAATTAGCAGTGCCCAAATCAATGGCCATATCAACCGAGAAAAAGGAGGCGATTTTCTTAAAAAGTCTTCTCATTTATTTTATCTATCTTAACTAGTTTAATTTTGGATTCGGATCTCTTTTTAACCTCAACAGATTTTACCGACAAGGTTTTCTCGCTGACCACTAGGCGATAAGGAATCCCGATTAAATCAGCTTCCGCAAATTTTTCGCCGGGGGACTTGTCGCGGTCATCATATAAAACATCTATCTTTAACTTTAATAGGGACTTGTAAATCTTTTCTGCCTCCTTATTCTTCCCCAAGCTTATTAAGTGAACAGAAAAAGGAGCTATTTTTTCGGGCCAGATTATGCCTTTGTCGTCGTGACTCACCTCCGCGACAGCACCCATCAATCTGTTCAAACCTATTCCATAACACCCCATTATAACAGGATTTTCTTTCCCTTGCGCGTCAATATACTTTAAGCCAAAGGGCAGAGAGTACTTATTGCCTAGCTTAAAGATGTTTCCCACCTCAACTGACTTTTGCTCTAAAAAATCATTACTAGAGCAAATCGGGCATTTATCTTTCTTTATTTCTCTATTAACAGCATTTTGACATTTTCTGCAAATATATATTATATCCTCCCCCGCCTCTGTCACGGTCTGAAACTCGTGGGAATATTCAGAAAAGCTTCCCCCCGAAGCTAAGGTCAAAAATGTCTTTTTATTAAAAGCCAAACCACAGTCATTGAATATCTTAATATATCTTTTTTTCACTATCTCATAATAATCATTGAGCTCTTTTTCAGTTGCAGAAAAAGAATACAGGTCTTTCATCAGAAACTCTCTTGTCCTTAGAATTCCTGACTTTGCCCGCTTTTCATTTCTGAATTTTGTCTGAATCTGGAAGATGTACAATGGAAGGTCTTTGTAGGAGGATATCACAGATCTAGCCAAGGGAGCTACAATTTCTTCGTGCGTAGCGGCCAAAGCATATTCCTCAATCTTAAAAAGAGCGTCAAAGCTGTCCCATCTTCCTGTTTTCTGCCAGTTTTCCTTCGGGGTCAAAGCTGGCATTAAAATCTCCTGTCCGGAAATAGCGAGCATATTTTCTCTGATTATATTCTCAATCTTCTTTAAAACCAAAAGCCCCAAAGGGAGAAAACTGTAAGCTCCTGCCATAAGTTGGTTGATAAACCCGGCTCTCAAAAGAA
Source organism: Patescibacteria group bacterium (assembly GCA_018894075.1). Lineage (GTDB taxonomy): Bacteria > Patescibacteriota > Minisyncoccia > Minisyncoccales > Staskawiczbacteraceae > JAHJTG01. Next base: position 18,140 of record JAHIEB010000043.1, read on the forward strand.
ACTGGTGGGAGATAGAATGGGCGTCAACTGTTTTTATCGTTTTGCTAAAAAGTTTAGATTGCTTCATTTTTTTAGGAATTCCGAGAATCTCGGAATATCATATTTTATTGTTACAACGATTGACGCAGCGATCAAAAGAAAGAAAAATACCGCAGTGATGCCCTGCTCTATTTTCGGTGAAATGGGCTTTTTTCTGAACTTTTCAATCAGCAAAAACAAAACCTTTCCTCCGTCTAATGCCGGAATTGGCAGAAGATTAAAAATAGCCAGCAAAACAGAAATGGCGGCAATAAAATAGAGAAAGAATCCAGCCCCCAATTCAACTGCCCTAGCTAAAAATACAGTCAATCCCACAGGACCGGCAGGTTCAGCTCCAGGCATTAACCCTTGCCCCAAGACCAATCCCAAAACTAGCTGACCCAAAGCAACGAGCGCCTTAGAGGTAAGGTCTATGCAAAAAGCAATTGCTTTTACGGGAGTCAAATACCAAGGCTGTTTTTCAATTACAATATACATTCTTTCAATTACAACTCCCATCTTTCCTTCTTCTGTCAAAACAGCTTCTACTTCAATGGGTTTTCCCTTTCTTTCAAAAAGCAGAGAGACAGATTCCCCTTTGTGAGAAGCGCCAAAGTCTGAAACATCCGATGTTTTCTTAATCTCTTTTGTTTGAAGCCCAGAAGAAATCTGTTTTAGAACGTCTCCGCTTTTAAATCCAGCAGATTCAGCTGGAGAGGAGGGAATTACATTTAATATCTCAACCTGCGTGAGCCCTGAAATATCTCCATCGCCGACTGGCACTTTCACGCCTATATTGAAAACGATTGTAAAAAGAATAATAGCTGCAATCCAAAAACTTATCACTCCGCCCAAAACAATCCCCATTCTTTTTCCAAAAGACAATCCTGAAAAACTCTTATAATCCTCAATCCCCCCCTCCTCGCCATATATTCTGACAAAAGCGCCCAGAGGTATGAGGTTTATTGAATAAATGGTATCTTTGATTTTTTTTCCAAAAATCCTCGGGGGATATCCTATCCCGAACTCCTCAACTCTGACCCCGCATTTTTTGGCAACAATAAAATGGCCAAATTCATGGATTACCATTAAAACGACGATGCTGGCAACGGCCAGTACTATTATTAAAATCATTCTATTTCTTTTTTCTTTCTCTCAACTAATTCTTTTATTTTATCATTATATTCGTCAATAATCTTCTGAAGTTCGTCCTTGCCTCTAAACTTTTCATCTTCTGTAATCTGCTTCTCGCGGAAGGAATCCTGAAGATTGTTCCAGGCACCTTCTCTCTGGCGCCTTATGGTCTGGCGAGTCTGCTCTGCTTTTTCATTCATATTCTTAATCATTGCCTCCCTGTACTCTTTTGTCAGCAGGGGAAGATTCAGCCTTAATATGTTTTTATCAACAATAGCTGACATTCCAAGTCCGGATTTCAATATGGCTTTCTCAATCGGCTCCATATATGACTTATCCCAAGGCTGAATGACAATTTGATTCGGCTGTGGGCAGGAAATAGCTCCTAATTGCTTTAAGGGAAACTTGTTTTCAAAACAGACAACCTCAATATCTTCTACTAAAACCGGGCTGGCGTGAGAGGTTCCCGCTTTCTGAAGCTCTGACTCAAAGAATTTGAATGCTTTTTCTAGGTCCGGTTTAATAGCCTCTATTATTTGTTTGTATGCCATATTATATCTCCATTAATAATACTTCTAGTGCTAATTTTGGGCTGGCGTTGCTTGTTGAGAGCTGGTAATCCATAAATTCAGCTCTTTTTAAAGATTGGCGTATTTTATCTACAGGCATGTCAATTAAAGGATAACACGGCGAGGGGCTGACAGCTCCGATTTTCAAAAGAAGAAGGTACCTTAGATATTTTCTAGCCCCATGCAACACTTCCTGAAATTTGCCTTCGGGTATATTTTTTACAAACTGAAATTTTTCTGAAAGGCTTTTTGAAAATACGGCTGTTATTGACCCTAAAAACTCTTTTTCTTGGCTCAAATCCAATTTTATCGCTCTCCCCGGTTTTCCGTCTGCCAGTTCGAACACATCAGGAAAGTGCTTTTTCATTTCTTTCTGGCTAACATTGTAAAACTTGACTGGCTGGCATCGCGAAATAATGGTACCCAACAGCATTTGTGGCCTTGAGCTTATCAAAATAATCAATGCGCTCCCCTTCGGCTCTTCCAAAGTTTTTAGAAAACAACTCTGGGCTGCCTGGTTCATTAATTCAGCTGAATCAACAATAACTATTTTTAAAGGTCCGTAATACGGCTTTAAATTTAAAAACTCTTGAATGGATCTTATCTGGCTGATTTGTATCTCTCCTTCTGCAGGCGATACCTGTAAAACATCCGGATGGTTTTTAATGTCTGTTTTAAAAATTTCCTTTGCTAACTCAAGAGCAAGGTGTTTTTTCCCAACCTCCTCTGGTCCGGAAAATAAATAGACGCGAGATAAATGCGATGAAACAAAATCCCATTGCTTTTTGTGCCCTATTATCATCTTTTTGACATAATTACTTTTCTATACTCGGTCAAATGCTCCAATACCATTCCTGTCCCCTTTACA